>CALXRH010000029.1 GCA_944390625.1 uncultured Clostridia bacterium | reverse complement strand
AAAAAAGAGGAGAATATATGCAAGAACTAGCACCAAGTGGCAACTGGCAAATGGCAGCTGTTTTAGGAGCAGAAGATAGAGCTGTAGAAGAACTATGTAAAAAAGTAACAAAAGGCTTTGCTGTTCCAGTCAACTTCAATTGCTCAGGGCAAGTGGTTGTAACAGGAGATGAGCTAGGAATTCAAGAATTACAAGAAATAGGCAAAGAAATGGGAATCCATAAAATCAGAATATTAAAAACATCTGGACCATTTCATACCGAAAAGCTAATCGAAAGTTCTAAGGCTTTAAGAAAAGAACTAGAAAATGTCACAATTCATAAATTTGAAACAAAAGTTGTAAAAAATTTGGATGGGGAAATCTATACAGAAGAGGATGATGTAAAAGATATTTTAGCAAAACACATCATAAGTCCAGTAAGATTTTCTAAAGGATTAAACAAAATGATAGAATTAGGAGTAGACACATTTATTGAAGTGGGACCAGGGAAAACTTTATCAGGATTTGTTAAAAGAATACCAAGTGAAAAAGAACTAAAAATAGTTCAATTTGGAACCATTCTTGGTTGATTTTTTCTCATTGGGGACAGACCCTTTCGCAAAAGGGACAGTTCCTTTCGCGAAAGGGTCTGTCCCTAATGAGAAATGTTATGTAAATTTAAAGGAGGAAGTTATTATGGCAGTAGCATTAATTACAGGAGCTACCAGAGGAATCGGAAAGCAAATTGCATTAACACTTAGTAAAGCAGGTTTTGATATAGCAATTAATTATAGAAAAGAAAATGATGAACTAGCAACCTTAAAAGGAGAAATTGAAGAAAACAAGGTAAAATGTTTATTGGTACAAGGAGATGTATCGAATTTTGAAGATTGCGAAAGATTTGTAAAAGAAACTGTAGAAGGATTAGGTTCAATTGATGTTTTAGTAAATAATGCAGGAATTACGAAAGATATGCTTTTAATGAGAATGAAGAAGGAAGACTTTGAACAAGTAATTGATACTAATTTAGTAGGAACTTTTAATGTAACTAAAAATGTGATTACTTATATGATGAAAGCCCGCAAAGGAAATATTGTAAATATTGCATCTGTTGTAGGAATTTCTGGAAATGCAGGTCAAACCAATTATGCAGCTTCTAAAGCAGGAATTATAGGATTTACAAAGAGTTTAGCAAAAGAAGTGGCTTCTAGAAACATAAGAGTAAATGCTGTAGCACCAGGATTTATTCAAACCAATATGACAGATGTTTTAAAAGATGAAATAAAAGCAGAAATTGCCAAAAACATTCCATTAGGAAGAATGGGAACTGCTGAAGATGTTGCAAATGCTGTTAAGTTTTTAGTATCAGAAGAGAGTTCTTATATAACAGGGCAAGTACTTCAAGTCGATGGCGGAATGCTTATGTAAAGAAAGGATGTAGAAAAATGGAAAAAAGAGTTGTCATTACAGGATTAGGTGCTATAACACCAATCGGAAACACAGTAAATGAAATGTGGAAAGGAATTGAAGAAAAAAAATGTGGAATTGGTAAAATCACACATTTTGATGCAGAAGGTTACAAAACAAGTCTAGCTGCGGAAGTAAAAAATTATGACCCATTAAACTATTTTGAAGCAAAAAATGCTAAAAGGCTAGATAAATCATCTCAATTTGCAATTATTGCTGCCAAAGAAGCATTTGCTGACAGTGGTATTACAAAAGAAAATACAGATTTTGAAAGAGTAGGAGTATTTGTAAGTTCTGGAATTGCCGGATTAAAAACCATTCAAGAACAATGTGAGATAAACTATGCCAAAGGACATAACCGAGTTTCTCCTATGTTTATTCCGATGACCATAGCCAATATGCCAGCTGGAAATATAACCATCGAATTAGGATTAAAGGGAGAATCCATTTCGATTGTTTCTGCTTGTGCATCATCTACCCATGCCATTGGAGAAGCCTATAAAACCATAAAATATGGCTCAGAAGATGTTATATTAGCAGGAGGAACAGAGGCATCTATTTGTGGTATTGGAATTGCAGGTTTTGAAAATATGAAAGCTCTATCTTACGTGGCTGACCCAAATCGAGCAAGTATTCCATTTGACAAAGAAAGAAGTGGATTTGTTATGGGAGAAGGTGCAGCAGTCTTAGTATTAGAAAATTTAGAACATGCTAAAGCAAGAGGAGCCAAAATTTATGCAGAAGTAATTGGATATGGAGCAACCTCAGATGCTTATCATATTACATCACCTGCCCCAGAAGGAGAAGGTGGAGCAAGAGCAATGAAAAGAGCTATGGAAGATAGTAAAATTGCACCAGAAGATATTGATTATATCAATGCTCATGGAACTTCAACTCATTTAAATGATAGCTTAGAAACACAAGCAATTAAAACCGCCTTAGGAGATGCAGCAAGAAAGGTAATGGTAAGTTCAACAAAATCAAACACAGGACATTTATTAGGAGCAGCAGGAGGATTAGAAGCAATTATTTGTGTAAAAGCAATGGAAAATTCATTAGTTCCTCCAACAATCAATTACCAAGTAAAAGATGAAGAATGTGATTTAGATGTTGTACCAAATGAACCAAGAAAAGCAGATATTAAGATAGCTATGTCTAATTCATTGGGATTTGGGGGACATAATGCAAGTATCGTTTTGAAAAAATATGAGGAATAAGGAAAGAAAGGAGGCAAACTTGTGCAAAACAGGTTGCATAAGTTACACAGATTATGGAATATGAAAAAATAAAACAATTAATGGAAGATTTTGGAAATTCAAAACTAAGCAACATTCATTTAGATTTCCCAGACGGAACCAAAATTAGTATGGAAAAAAACGATAAAGAAATAGTAAAAGTAGTAAATGAACCAGTAAAAGAAGTAGTAGAAAAAGTTCCAAACACACAAGAGCCAAAAGAGGAACCAATACAAGAAGGAAATATTGTAAAATCTCCAATGGTAGGAACTTTTTATATGAAACCTTCACCAGAGGCAGAGCCTTATGTAGAAGTAGGAAAACAAGTAAAAAAAGGAGATGTACTTTGCATTATAGAGGCTATGAAATTAATGAATGAAATTGAGTCTGAATTTACGGGAGAAGTAAAAGAAGTTTTCGTAAAAGACGGAGAAATGGTTGAGTATGGAAAACCATTGTTTCGAATTGGATAGGAGCCAAAAAGACTTAGGTCCCTTTGGCTCCAGAAAGGAAATCAAAATGTTAAACAAAGAAGAAATCAAAAATATCATTCCACAAAGAGAACCATTTTTAATGATAGACGAAGTGGAAGAATTTACACCTGGAGAAAGTGCAACAGCTTATAAATATGTAAGGGAAGATGAATGGTATTTCAAAGGCCATTTTCCTGGAAATCCAATTATGCCAGGAGTTCTAATTGCAGAGAGCTTAGCACAAACAGGAGCAGTTGCTATTTTAGGTGTAGAAGAAAATAAAGGAAAAAATGCTTTATTTGGCGGAATCGACAAAATGAAATTTAAAAAACAAGTCGTTCCAGGAGATAAACTAAAGCTAGAAGTAAAAATTATAAAAAGAAAAGGCCCTATCGGAGTCGGAGAAGCCATAGCAACTGTTGACGGAAAAATAGCAGCAAGAGGAGAATTAACTTTTGCCATTGTTGGCTAAGAGAAAGAACCAGCATGAAATATAAAGAAAGGAAGTAGTCATGAACAAAATTTTAATTGCCAATCGAGGAGAAATTGCAGTACGAATTATAAGAGCATGCAAAGAAATGAATTTAAAAACAGTAGCTGTTTATTCAGAAGCTGACAAAGATAGCTTACATACTCGCCTAGCAGATGAAGCAATTTGTATAGGACCGGCAGGATCCAATAAAAGTTATTTAAATTACAAAAACATCATTGAAGCAGCGTATATAACAGGAGCAGACAGCATTCATCCGGGATTTGGCTTTTTATCAGAAAATAGCCAATTTGCCAAAATATGTGAAGAATCTAATATTAAATTCATTGGACCAAGTTATGAAGTAATTAAACTCATGGGTAATAAATCCAATGCAAAAGAGATGATGGAAAAAGCAGGAGTGCCAGTTGTTCCAGGCTCAAAAGGAAGTGTAAAAAGTTTAAAAGAAGCCAAAGAAATTTCTAATAAAATTGGATTTCCTGTTATGATAAAAGCAGCTGCTGGTGGCGGAGGTAGAGGAATCCGTATTGTCAATTCCGCAGAGGAAGTAGAAAGTAGTTACAATATTGTTAAACAAGAAGCTATGAATTCTTTTAAAGATGATGAAATATATATAGAAAAGTACATTCAAAATCCAAGACATGTCGAAATTCAAATATTGGCTGATGAGCATGGAAATGTGGTTCATTTAGGAGAAAGAGATTGCACGGTACAAAGAAGAAATCAGAAAATACTAGAAGAAACACCATCTACAGCAATTGATGATAAATTAAGAGAAAAAATGGGAGAAGCAGCTATCAAGGCGGTTAAAAAAGTAGGCTATACAAGTTGTGGTACAGTCGAATTTTTAGTGGATAAAGACAAAAACTTTTACTTTATGGAAATGAACACCAGAATTCAAGTAGAACATCCCATTACAGAAGAAAGAACCGGAATCGATATTGTCAAAGAACAAATCAGAATTGCTGCTGGAGAAACTTTAAAATTAAAACAAAAAGATATTGAATTTAAAGGACATTGTATTGAATGTAGAATCAATGCCGAAAATCCAAGCAAAAACTTTAGACCTTGCCCAGGAAAAATCACAGGATTAATTTTACCAGGAGGAAATGGAATCCGAATTGATACCTTTGTTTATGCAGGATATACCATTCCACCAAATTATGATTCTATGATTGCCAAAATCATTGCCTTTGGAAAAACCAGAAATGAAGCAATCAGTAAAATGAAAAGGGCATTAGAGGAAACCGTAATAGAAGGAGTAGACACCAATATTGATTTTTTATTTGAAATTATTCGAAATCCTAATTTTATTCGAGGAAAATTTGATACATCTTTTGTAGAAAGAGAAATTTTGTAAGAAAGACAAAAAGGAGTAAAAAATAGATGATTGTTGATAAAATAAAAAAAAGAGAACCATCAGCTAAAAGAAACATAAACCGAGTAGATATTCAAGTCGGCAAATGGGTAAAATGTACCAAATGCAAAGAAATTTTATACAAAGAAGATGTAAGAAACAATGCCAATATTTGCCCAAATTGTGGTGCTTATTTCAGAATGCATATTAATCGAAGATTAGAAAGTATCATTGATGAAGGAACTTATCAAAGATTTGATCTAAACATTGAAAATTGTAATCCATTGGGATTAGAAGATTATCCTCAAAAACTAGAAAAACTAAGACAAAAAACAAACCTAGAAGAAGCAGTAGCTTGTGGAACTGGCAAAATTGAAGGAGAAAATGTTGTTATTTGTATTATGGATAGTGGATTTTTAATGGGAAGTATGGGAACAGTTGTAGGAGAAAAAATCACGTATGCTATTGAAAAATCAATCGAACTAAAATATCCCTTAATCATATTTTCCGTATCTGGTGGAGCTAGAATGCAAGAAGGAATTATGTCACTTATGCAAATGGCAAAAACAACAGCTGCGATTTCCAAATTAAATGAAGCAGGAGGACTTTATATTTCC
>CALXRH010000028.1 GCA_944390625.1 uncultured Clostridia bacterium | reverse complement strand
ATCCTTTTCGCGAATTAGCAGGTGTAGGAGTTGTTTTTAAATTCATACAAGCTATCAGTATCCAATTGAATTTAGAGGAAAAAGAATATTTAAAATACTTAGACATTGTAGCAATAGGCACCATATCCGATATTGTACCATTGGTGGATGAAAACAGAGTTATTACAAAGCTTGGCTTAAAATTAGTCAATTGCACAAAAAATATAGGCTTAAAAGCTATTTTAAATGATATTGGTTATCAAAAAATTGATTCAACTGCTATTTCCTTTGGTGTTGCGCCTAGAATCAATGCTTGTGGAAGAATGGGTTTTGCGGATAAAGCACTCCAGTTACTTCTTACAACAGATCCCAATACAGCTATGAAACTTACAACAACGATCCGAGAATATAATAATCAGAGGCAATTAGAAGAGAAAAAAATATTCGAAGAGGCAGATGCTAAAATTAAAAAAGAACATTTAGAAAATGCACCTAGTATTATACTAGGTGGAAAAGGGTGGCATAGTGGGGTTATTGGAATTGTATCTTCTAAAATAACAGAGATGTATTATAAGCCATCCATACTCATTTGTTTTGAAGAAAACAAAGAAATTGGGAAAGGTTCTGGAAGAAGTATTCCAGGGTTTGATTTACACGAAGCCTTAATGAAGTGTGAAAGCTATTTGGCAGGTTTTGGTGGCCATAGTATGGCAGTCGGTGTAAGTATCAAAAAAGAAAATTTTGAGAGCTTTCAAAAAGAATTTTTAAAGCTGGCAGAGCAAGCAAACATAGCAGATTTCATTCCTGTCCTAAATATTGATGCTATCATCCATATCGATGAAATCAATCAACAAATGGTAGAAAGCTTATCTTTATTAGAACCTTTTGGTGAAGCAAATAAAATGCCGATTTTTGAATTTAAAAACTTAAAAATAGATTCCATTCGAAGTTTAACAGATGGCAAGCATTTAAAATTAGTGTTGAAAAGCAATCATAATAACTATGTAAATGCAATCGGTTTTAATTTAGGCTATTTATCCGCAGATTACAAAATTGGAGATCGTGTAGATGTTGTTGGAAATTTGGAGATGAATGCATTCAATGGTGTTCAATCCATTCAAATTAATTTAAAAGATTTAATGAAAACCATATAAAGGAGGGAGATTTTATGGCAGAACAATTAGAGATAACAATATATGATGTAATATCGAAAAAAAGAGAAACCACGAAAAAAGTAGATACCAAACTAATTATGAAAGCTTATAATTTAGCTTATGACAAACATAAAGACCAAAAAAGAGGCTCTGGAGAACCTTATATCATCCATCCTTTAAATGTTGCCTATATTCTTGCTGGAATAGGCTTAGATGATAACACCATTTGTGCGGCGCTTCTTCACGATGTAGTAGAAGATACGGATGTAACCAATGAAAATTTAAAAGAAATTTTTGGAAATGAAATTGCGGAAATGGTAGATGGTGTTACAAAATTAAGTACCATTCAATTTGCCACCTTAGAAGAAAAACAAGTTGAAAATTATAGAAGAATGTTTTTGGCAATGGGAAAAGATATCAGAGTTATATTGATCAAACTTGCCGATAGACTTCATAATATGAGAACACTAAAATATTTAAGTAGAGATAGGCAATTGGCTAATGCAAAAGAAACCTTGGAATTGTATGCACCACTTGCCAATCGATTAGGTCTATATTCCATTAAAGCAGAACTAGAAGATTTAGGCTTTAAATATATGTATCCAGAAGAATATCACGAAATTGTAGAAAGCATTAATAAGAAAAAAGATGAAAGACTAAGATTTATTGAAAAAATCATGGAAGATATTAGAATACAGCTAAAAAAGCATAGAGTCGATGCAGATGTAACAGGAAGAGCCAAACATTTTTACTCTATTTATCGAAAAATGAAAAGAGACAATTGTACGATTGACCAAATTTATGACTTATTTGCTATGAGAATTATTGTAAATTCGGTAAAAGACTGTTATGCTGCTTTAGGGGTTGTTCATGAAATGTATAGTCCGATGCCTGGCAGATTTAAAGACTACATTGCGGTTCCAAAACCGAATATGTATCAATCGATTCACACTACTTTATTGGGAGAAAAAGGAACCCCTTTTGAGGTGCAAATTCGTACTTGGGACATGCACAGAGTTGCAGAATATGGTATCGCAGCACACTGGGCTTATAAAGAAGCAAATTTCTTAGGAAGAGGAAAGAAAAATGTAGTGGTAACAGAAGACAAATTAGCGTGGCTTCGCGAAACATTGGAATGGCAACAAGAAATGCAAGATCCAGAACAATTTTTAGAAAATTTAAAAACAGAATTGTTTGAAGATGAGGTATATGTTTTTACCCCAAAAGGCTTAATTAAGGTCTTACCAAAAGGAGCGACACCAATCGATTTTGCTTATTCCATTCATGCCGAAATAGGCAATCACATGACAGGTTGCAAAATCAATAGTAAAATGATGCCAATCATTACACCACTGCAAAGTGGAGATATTGTAGAAATTATTACATCTGATAATTCGAAAGGACCAAGCTTAGATTGGCTGAAATTTGTAAAAAGTACGGCTGCTAGAACAAAAATCAATAGTTGGTTTAAAAAAGAGAAAAAAACCGAAAATATTGAAAAAGGGAAAGAATTAATCGAAAAAGAAATCAAGAGATTGGGTCTTTCTTATGATAAACTATTTAAGGCAGATTATATCAATGCCATGTTAAATCGATATAAATATAAAGATTTAGAAGAAATGTATGCAGCAGTTGGTTTTGGAGCCAATACGGCAACCAAAGTAATTGCACGTATGCTAATTGAATACAGAAAAGACAATAAAGAAGAAGCAATTGAACAAAAGTTAGAAGAATTATCAAAGTTGAAGCCTGAAAAAAAGGTTAAGCCATCTAGTAATGGAATTGTAGTAAAAGGAATTGATAATTGTTTAGTAAAACTTTCGAAATGTTGCAATCCGCTTCCTGGGGACGAAATTATTGGTTATATCACAAGAGGAAGAGGGGTTTCAGTTCATCGAAAAGACTGTGTTAATGTAAAAGACTTATTAAAAGAAGAAAATAGAATTATCGATGTTTCTTGGGTAGAAGAGAAAAAAGCTTCTTATAATGTAGATATTGAAGTATATGCGAATGATAGAAGCGGATTGCTAGCAGATGTAACAAAAGCAATATCGTCTACAAAAGCAAATATTGTAGGAGTAAATGCAAAAGCCGGAAAAGATCGAATTGCAATCATTGAATTGATTATAGAAACCAAAAATTTAGAAGAATTAAATACAATTTTTAAAGCAATTCGTAAAGTAGATAGTGTATATGAAGTAAAAAGAAAGAAGGTTTAAAAATGATACTAAAGAGATTAAAAATTTCAACATGGATAGGAGATGAAACTAATTGCTATATCGTATTTGACCAAGAGTCAAAAGAAACAATGGTAATTGACCCAGCAGGAGATGTAGATAAAATTGCTCAGATGATTCAAATTTTACAAGGAAATTTGAAATATGTATTTCTAACGCATTGCCATGGGGACCATATTGCAGGAGTTACCGGATTAAAAGAGAAAATGGGAGGAAAAGTTTTAATTCATAGAGAAGATAGCGAGCGGACTAAATGATAAAGAAATAAATTTAACAAAATTCATGGACGGACTTTCAGAAATAGAGGTGGATGCAGATTCCAGATTAGATGACGGAGATTTAATTCATTTAGGAAATTTGGAATTTAAAGTAATTCACACACCAGGTCATACCAAGGGTGGGTGTTCACTTTACCTAAAAAGTCAAAAATTACTTTTCTCGGGAGATACCTTATTTCGAGGAACTTGGGGAAGAACCGATTTGCCAACATCTGATTTTAATCAAATTATGGATTCAATTATTCATAAATTGTTGATTTTACCAGAAGATACCATTGTGTATCCAGGCCATCGGAAAATCTACAATGATTGGAAATGAGAAGCCTATTTATTTGGAATTAAAACCCAGAAAAATATAAAAATGCTTGAAATTTAATAGATACACGACTTGACAATTGGAAAAAAATGGAATATAATAAAAAGTATAGTAACTGGCAACAGACAACTTTTTATAGGGTTGTCACCACAAAAGAAAGGAGAAAAAATATGCCGAACAACGAGAGAATGATAATGGAGGATAATCAGGAGAAAGACCTGTATAAGGGGAGACCTGATTATTACCCTTACAACCAGGAATGGCTGGATGACTACTTTGAAGAGAGAGCATCTAGTAAAGAATCCTGAAAGGGCAATTTTTCTCAACCCTCATAGCATACATTTTTGTATGCTATGAGGGTTCTTTTTTACTTTTGAAAATCCACTGTATAAGGAATAAAAGAAAAATGAATAGAATATATATATCTAACAGGGAGTAAGATATATGTTCAATGTTACTATCATAAAAGTAAAAGACGTAGTGAAAATAGTTATCTTATTAATTAGCCTCTATGTCTTAAGTAGATTTATTTTTAAAAATATCTCGATAAAAAACTATTTAAATCAATCGATTAGTTTTAACACAAGTGATTTTATAAAATTTGGAATAAACACCGAAAGTACGATTATAAAAAACATATCCAATCAAGAAATACAAGACCAAAATGAAAGAACAGAAGAAGTGGAGCAAGATTTGCAATCCATATCAATAGAATCTATTTTACAAGTAGCCTCAAGTGTATTTGAAGCACAAGGATTAGAAGAAAATTTAGGACAAGAAGAAAGCGAACCTGCCACAGAAAATACAGAGGAAACAAATGAGAAAAAAGCAAATCAGGTAGCTGAAGCATCCACAGAAGTATCAACCCAAGTTGTAACGGAAAATCCAATTACAGAAAGCTATAATAGAGAATATAATGGCGTAAAAATAAAAAATGAAACATCTTATGAATTAACAGATGAAATGTTAAATACAGGTGATTTAAATATCAATACAGAAAATGTAATTCTATTTCATACACATACTTGTGAAAGCTATACACCAAGCGAGAATTATCAATATACAGCTTCACGGAAATTATCGTACTACAGATTTAAATTATTCTGTAGCACGAGTAGGAGATGAACTTACAACATATCTTGGAAATTATGGTTTTCATGTAAATCATAACAAAGATTATCATGATTATCCTGCTTACACAGGCTCTTATACGAGGTCCCTTTCAACTGTACAAAATATACTACAAAGTTTTAGTTCTGATATCATAATTGATTTACATAGAGATGCCATAGGAAGTGATGAAACTTATGCACCTTTAGTAAAAATTGGAGAAGACTATTGTGCTCAATTAATGTTTGTTATGGGAACAGATGGGGGAGGCTTGTCACATCCCAATTGGAATTCTAATTTGAAATTTGCCGTAAAAATTCAAGAAAAAGCAAATGAATTATATCCAGGATTATTTAAGCCAATTGTTTTAAGAAACTCTAGATATAATCAGCATCTAGGAAAAGCTGCTTGCATCATAGAAGTAGGAGCAACCGGAAATACATTAGAACAAACATTAAATAGTATGAAATACTTATCAAAAGTTATGAACGAAGCTTTGAAATGAGCCATTGGTAGTCATTGGGACCGAACCATTGGCTCCTAAATGTTCCTATGTATAAATTCCTTTTTTTAACATATACTATTGAAAAGGAGAAACAAAATATGTCAAAAGAATTTACATATTGGACAAGTGTTTTAAAAAAAATATTTTTTTTACTTTTGGTAGTTATCGCAACTTTTATTTGTTTTAAAATCGCAGTTTTTTATATGCCTTTTTTAATTGCTTTTATCATATCATTACTCATAGAACCTATTATCAGAAAACTTATGAAAAAATTCAAGATTACAAGAAGATTAAGTGCAATTATAGTTTTTATCATAACATTTGGAATAATTATAGGTTTATTGGCGTGGGGAATTACTACTTTAGTTTCTGAATCAGCCAATTTATTATCTAATTTTAACAATTATTATAGCAAAGCATATAATCAGGTTCAAAACTTATTAAACAATTTCAATATTGAAAATTTAAAGATATCGCAAGAAATAATTGATATTATAAAAAATACTAGTTTTTCTTTGCTAGAAAAAATATCCAATTATTTTCAAAACTTTTTGACGAAAATTGTAACAGGAATAACAGCAATTCCAAGTATTGCTATATATTTTGCTGTAACGATTTTAGCATTATATTTTATTTGTACTGATAAAATTTACATGTTAGATGAATTGGAATATCATTTACCAGAAAAGTGGATGAAAGAACTTACACGGGCATATTCGAGAATTAGCAAAAGTATTGGGAGGATATTTGAAAGCACAAGTAACCTTAATACTCATATCATTTGTTATTTCCTTAATAGGTCTTTATATTTTATATTTTGCAGGACTAAATGTAGGATTTCCTCTTATAACAGCGATTGGAATAGCCTTTGTTGATGCACTTCCGATATTGGGATCGGGAACCATTATGGTACCATGGGGAATATTATCAGGTTTAAATGGAGATTTAACATTGGGAATATCGATTATAATTTTATGGATTATTATGTCTATGGTAAGGCAATTTATAGAACCAAAAATTGTAAGTGGAAATATAGGGATACACCCAATATTTACAATAGCAGCTATGTATACAGGATTTAAATTCATGGGGATTTTAGGAATGTTTGTTGGACCAATTGTTTTAATTATCTTAAAAAATGTCTTTTCTAATTTTTTGGATGGAGGAATTATAAAAACAATATTTAATTTGAAATAATAGTTGACTTTTTGGAAAATAGCAATTATAATAATAACATATCAATACACACTTAATCTTCCTTTTTTAGATTCATAAATAATCAATATTTTTATTTCAAAACGATTAGAAAAGAGGTGAAATTTAATGACAACAAAATTCGAAGAAATTATTTTAGAAGAACTATTTAAATTATCTGGAAAATTTGATAAAGTGCAAGATGAAATGAAGGATTTGAAAAAAGAAATGCAACAAATGAATGAAAAAATGGATCAGAAATTTGCAGAACAAGATAAAAGAATTAAACAGAAATTTGCAGAACAAGAAGAAAGAATTGATCAAAAAATTAATCAAAGATTTGCAGAACAAGAAAAAAGAATGGATCAAAAAATTAATCAAAGATTTGCAGAACAAGAAAAAAGAATTGATCAAAAAATTGATCAAAGATTTGCAGAACAAGAAGAAAAAATTAATCAAAAATTTGTAGAACAAGAAAAAAGAATTGACAAAAAGATTGATCAAAAATTCGATGAGCAAGCCAAAGAAATTGCAGAGATGTTTACAGATACTTTTCACTTAACTTCAAAATATCTCCGAGAAATGGAAGAACGAATTACAAAAGAAACTGACAAAAAAATTGAAAATCTAAAAATAGAATTTATTCATCAAAAAGTTTAAAATAGATAATTTTAAAAATAAAAGAAAATCGTGTAAGCATGCTAAAAGCTACTTATTTTTTAATCAAGTAGCTTTTAGTAAAAATTTAAAACATGCTAGATGTAGGAATATAAGTATCATCTGGTACAGAAACATATTTATTTTCTGGTTCATCACATTCAAACATATTAGTTACTTCAATTTGGGCAATATCGCCATAATAATCACCTTTTACAATTGTTCCTGTAATATCTACCCAAGTATCATCTTTAAATTCATAGGCTGTGTCATAAGTACATAAAAAGCCTACCACTAAACTTTGAGAAGTACTTTCATTTACTAACATATCTCTTGCTAAAACAAATTGGTCATCATCAAAATCAATTAAACGATAAACATATCCTGTAAAATGAATTTTACACCCAATATAAGAGTCAATATCATTCGTTACAGCTTGTAAAATATTGGTATAGTTATTTTCTGTAATTTCAAAAACCTCATCTGTTTTTATGGTATCAGTTAATGTAATAACATCTGATTCAGTTCTAGCAGCTTTCTTAAAAAATATATGATAAATTCCAATTGAAAAAATAATTAAAATAATAATAAGCATAACAATAAACAAAAATTTAACCAAT
>CALXRH010000027.1 GCA_944390625.1 uncultured Clostridia bacterium | reverse complement strand
CAGCAAAAGACAGTACTAAGAAGAGATGAATCAAAACGAATAGAAGAAGAAATGAATTATCCATGACAAATAAAATTTAATATTATCAGAGAAAAAAGAGTCGTAGATTATGCTAAATAAAAAATTCCTAGAAATTTTCTAGGAATTTTTTTGCCATTGGTTCCCAAAAAAGATTTTTATGTAAAATAGGTGCATTTTATTGAATTATTATGGCAAATATGATATAAATTAAATAGAATAACTCTGATATTTAGTAAAATTTATATAATTTTGCTAAGATTTATTCTAATGTAACTATTATATTATTATATTTCATAAGAAAAGGAGGAAAATCTTATGAGCTTTACAAAAAATTTTTCTTCAGAAATTATTTTTATGGATGAAGAAGAACGGGTCACTTTTGACAAGAAACGGATAACCAGGTTTCAACCTTTTGAACACGGAACAGTCATTTTTGGTGGCTATTTTGGTGACGAAGGAAAAGGAAAGGAAGTAGATGCTACGGCAGAAAAATACAAGAAAATGGGCCTGAAAATACTTTCCGCCAGAGGACAAGGTAGTGGCAATGCAGGTCATACTGTAGTAGTAGATGGAAAAAAGTATGATTTTCATTATCTAACTTCTGCGGGACTTGTAGCAGATATTATGCTACTAGGACCTGGAATGTTAATAGATCCGATACGGATTTTAGAAGAGGCACAAAAACTTCCAGAAGAAAAACAAAAAATCATTATGATTGCTGAAAGAGCAACAATTGTAAGTGATTTGGAAAGAACCATGGATATTTGGTGTGAAAACCAGCGCAAAAAATCTGCACAAATGCCTATCGGTACAACAAAATCCGGAGTAGGCCCAGGTTCTGGAAACAGGGGATATCGTTTTCACGTGACCTTTGCAGATGCCAAAGAATGCAAAAACTATATGGAACTGAGGGACTTAATGCTAAAAAACCCACTTCTGTCCAATGAAGTAAAAGAGATTTTAACAGTAGAATATGCCCAGAAGCTTTGGGAGGCTATTGAAAAATTAAATATTGTAGATAGTGAGGCTATTATCGCAAAATGCCGAAAAGAAAGAAATTGGGCGATTTTATTGGAACTATCTCAAGCCGTATGTTTAGATCCGCTATTTGGAAATGGAGGACACTATACAACTTCTACGCCATGTATTGATTTAGGTGGCATACTAGGAGTTGGACTTACTAGAAAAGATTTTCCAGATGGATCAACAATGGTTTTAAAAGCTTATGGTAGTAAAGTAGGTGGAGGTCCATATATCACTAAGTTTACCCCAGAAGAACAAGCAATTGACGATTTTATTGATCAAGAAGTTGGGGAACGTGGGGTAACCACCGGGAGAAAGCGTGACCTTGGATGGTTTGATGGTCCTGCGGTTCGGCATAGCATTGAACTTACTGGTCCTGATAGGATATGTCTTAATTGTTTAGATGTGATCGCAAACCTTAAAAAAGTTACAGATAAGGTAAAGGTGTGTTTTGCATACAAAAATAAATATACTGGAGAAGTAACTTATGGGTGGCCGTATCACTTACAACACTGGAAACCGCTTTATATAACAATGACAATTGCTGACCGGCCTGCGATAGAGATTGTAAGAGATTACATTTCTCTTATTGAGATTGTAATTGGAGCAGAGATTACCAAGTGTGGTATTGGTCCTTCTCGTGAGGACTATTTGGAAAAGGAAGATATTTTTTCTTTTTCCAGTGATAAGATTTTCTAAAAAAGCAAAAACAGGGCAGGAGGAAACTTCTGTCTTGTTTTTGGCTACCTTTTTAAATTTTACTTTACAATTATAAGAATTTGTTATATAATACGCCTAAAAAAAGAAGATATTTTTTATCTAGAACGGAGGAAAAATGTATTTCGATAGAAGAGTTTTATACACGATTATGGGAATCATGATTTTATGGGGATTAATGAGCTATTTAACAGACATTAACGCAATTTTAGGACTACTATATACCATTCCAGGAGTCTTAATTGCTATCACGTTTCACGAATTTGCTCATGCAAAAGCAGCTGATATATTAGGGGATGATACCCCAAGAATGGAAGGCAGGCTTTCTTTAAATCCTTTAACACACATCGATCCAATTGGATTTATCATGCTACTTTTTGCAGGATTTGGTTGGGGAAAGCCAGTTCATGTGAATCCAAGAAATTATAATAGAGATATTTCAGTAGAAAAAGCGGATGCGATTGTATCAATCGCAGGACCTGCCATGAATCTCATTTTAGCAATTGTTTTTACCATCCTTTATTTTGTAATCTATAAAATAAATGGGCCTGTTTTGTATGAAAGCAGCACTGGCTCTATCATTATGCAAATGATTATATATATTATAACAATCAATATTGGGCTTGGAATTTTTAATTTAATTCCACTTCCACCATTGGATGGTTCAAAAGTAATCAAACCATTTTTACCATATAATGCCAAAACTTGGTTTGAAAATAATGAAACCATATTCTATATAGCATTTGTTGTATTGTGGATAACAGGAATTGCAGGAACGATAATATCTCCAATTATCGGAGCAATATTTAACGGTTTATTTAGCTTAGGAACTTCAATATTTGGTTTGTAAAATATCGTTTTTTTATTGAAAAAAAATAAAAGTTATGATACACTTGCTATAGTAAAAAGAGATAAGAAAAAAGAGGTGAAATAATGATCAAAGCATATGCTAAATCCGATGTTGGAAAAGCAAGAGATATGAATCAAGACAATTTTTATATTACAGAAGATCAATTTTCGAATATACAACTTTTTATATTAGCTGACGGAATGGGTGGTTGCAATGCTGGAGAAATAGCAAGTAAGCTTGCCATTACCTGTAGTAAAAGTTATATAGAAAATAATATAAAAGATACACCAAAAGACAAAGAAAATCTGATTCAACTAATTCGGAAGTAGTGTAGAATATGCCAATATGGTAGTATATGAAAAATCATTAGAAGATAAAGAATTAGAAGGAATGGGTACTACTTTAGAAGTTTGTTTAATATATAATAGTAGAGCCTATATTGCTCATATTGGGGA
>CALXRH010000026.1 GCA_944390625.1 uncultured Clostridia bacterium | reverse complement strand
AAAATACATATTGAATACTTCATTTAAACTCATTTTTACCACCACAATGAGTTTACCATATATTAGCAAATATTACAATCTTGTAATAATCGATGAAATTTCCCTGAAAAATTTATAATATCTCTTTTCATTTCATAAGTATTTGTGGTAAAATTATTCATAGAAAAAACCTCCAATGTTTTGTTTAGTATAAATTGTTTAGGTCAAATAAATATAACAAATACCCCCAGAAAGAAGATGAAATTATGAACGAACTAGAATTAATATTCCCTTCAAAAGAATATAAAACACAAATAGAACAATATGTTCAAGAATTTAGAAATCATAATGAAAACGAGATAATTGGAGACGCAAATTTATGTAAAATTAAAGATTTCAATCCATGGTTAAAAAAAGTAGAATCTGCTTTATCAGAAGAAAAAATGGAAGCAAAAAACGTTCCCTCAACACTATATTTAACCATTCGAAAATCTGATCATAAAATCATTGGAAACATACAAATTAATCATTATTTAAATGAAACATTGCTACATAATGGAGGGCATATCCAATACAGTATTCGTCCTTCAGAAAGGAAAAAAGGTTATGCTACTAAGCAGTTAAAATTAGGTTTAGAAAAATGTCAAGAATTAGGAATTGGAAAAGTATTCCTTGATAGCTACAAAGACAATATTGCTTCTGTTAAATCAATTATGAATAATGGAGGAATATTGGAAAATGAAATTACTTTACCTAACGAAAAAATAAAGCAAAGATATGGAATTACCTTAAAAAAAAGATATGCTAATAGACATAAATTGAATCAACCTAATAGTAATTTAATATACCTAGTAAAAAACTTTAAGGAAAAATTTTTTACTGGTGATATTTGTTATTACAATTTTAAAAATGCAAATATCAAAATAGCAACTCCTAAAGGTAAAGTGATAATAGATAATAACTACCAACTATTAGAATTTTATGATTATCATTCTAAAGTTAAATTATCTGCCTTTTATGATAAAAATAGTGAGATTATAGAATGGTATTTTGATATTGCCAAAAAAATAGGAAAAGAAAATGACGTACCTTACGAAGATGATTTATATTTAGATGTAGTCGTAAGACCTGATGGTAAAATCATATTGTTAGATGAAAATGAATTAAAAAATGCTTTAAAAAAATTTGAAATTACAAAAGAAGAATATAGAATGGCTTATGAAGAAGCTAATAAATTAATGATGTTGTTAGAAGGAAAAAAAGAAAAGTTAAAAAGTTTTACTGATATGTATTTAAATCATTTTAAAAAATTGAATCTTAACTAGATTTACCTTAAAACCTTGAAAACATAAAAAAAATACTTGCTATAATAATTATGTAACCCAAGGTAATTACCTAATGCAAAAAAGAAAGGACGTATTATGCTACCAAGAAAACAATTAAAATGTGGTATTGTTCCACATCCCCTTGAAGTGGAGGATCTTCGGCAAATCTATTTTTTGCTGACTTATGCATGTAACAAAGCTTGTCCATACTGTATCGAACCAAATGTCCATACCGGAAAATACATGTGTGAAAAAGATTTTGTTACAGGCATGAAAATTGCAAAAGAATTGGATTTTAAAATACTCTATCTTCATGGCGGAGAACCCACCGTTCATCATGATGTTGTAAACTATGCAAAATTGGCAAAAAAAGAAGGATTCCTTGTAAACATGTTTACCAATGGACTTCGCCAAGATGTATTAGAGCAACTGGATGGTATCGTGGATGAAATCAGGTTCTCCTATGATCCTGGGCTAGATTTTATGTTTCAGAATCAAGCCAAGTGGAAGTCACGAATTAAACTATATATTATGGCAACAACAGAAACTTATCCAACAGAGAAAAGCTTAATGGAAGTAGTAAATAAGGCACTGGACTTAGGTATGGGAGTAAAGGTAAGAACTTTAAATCCTGTTAACCCATATGCATACAAATATCAGTTTGTGCCTTATCTACATCAGCACCTGCTTACTCTGCCAGAAGAAAAAATCATCTGTGACGGAAATAAAGCTGCCTACCGAATGGAAAATGGTGTAATTGTTCGGTTAGGCAATATGCAGTTAAATCCAGGGCACTTAAAATATAGTGTCGACCCAGATGGCGTTATGCACACTAGGTTTACACATTCCCAAAAGGATCTAATTGTTCCAGAACACGAAATCGAAGCCAAAAAGACTCTCTTTCAACCATTGATTGAAAGATTGAGAAAAATTTAATGAATTAATATCCTACTCCCACATCCCTTTTTTAGGATGTGGGAGTAGGATATTCTTTTTGTTATTTCTACTATCTTAAAACTTTTGTAAATTCTTACTAATCAAAACTACCACTTCTTATCCCCATCAAATCTAATACCACAAATTGAAATCCCAAATCACTAATTTCCTGTATGACCTTTTCATTTTGCAAAATCATTTCAAAATCTTCCTTTGGAACCTCTATCCTAGCCATACTTCCATGATACCTTACTCTTACCTGCTCAATCCCTAACTCTTTTATCTTTTCCTCAGTCTCTTCTACTTTCTTTAGCATTTCTACTGTTAAATCCGTATCATAAGGAAACCTCGTTGCTAAACAAGAATTGGATGGCTTATTCCAAATTTTTATACCGAACTGATGGGCCTTACTTCGTATTTCTTCTTTACTAAATCCTAGCTCTGCCAAAGGGCTTATAATACCAAGTTCTTCTCCTACCTTATTTCCAGGTCGATATGCCTTTAAGTCATCTGCATTTTTTCCATCTAATACTACAGCAAAACCCTTTTCTTTTGCCACCTTTTTTATGGTTGTCATTAAACTTTTTTTGCAGTAATAACATCGATCTTTACGGTTTTCCTTAAATTCCGTCACTTGGAAAGGGTCATAAGGAACTTCTTGATATAAAAATTTATTTTCCTCTAAAAATTGGGTTGCCTCTTTATAATCTTTTCTAGAAACCATACAGCCATCTGCAATAATAGCTAATACCTTTTCTTTTGGTAGAACTTGATTGGCTACATATAATAAAAAACTCGAATCTATTCCACCAGAAAAACTAATAGCAACTTTTCCGAATTCTTTTAATCGATTTTGTAATTTTTCTATCATCACTCTCATCCTTTAAATATCCTATTATTTTAGTGCTAATTTATTAATTTGATTAGCTATATAACCTGCGCCATAACCATTATCGATATTTACAGTTGCCACACCATTAGCACAAGAATTAATCATACTAAGCAAAGCTGCTAACCCTCCAAAACTGGCTCCATAGCCAACTGAGGTTGGAACTGCTATCACCGGTACCTTAACTAGACCTGCTACAACTGAAGCAAGTGCTCCTTCCATACCAGCTACAACAATAATACAGTTTGCTTTTTCTAATCTCTCTTTTTGGGATAAAATACGATGAATACCTGTTACACCAACATCATAAACTCTTTGGACTTTGCTTCCAAAAAATTCTGCTGTTTGTGCCGCTTCTTCTGCTACAGGAATATCAGCTGTTCCTCCTGTACAAATGACAATATTTCCCACTCTATCTTTTTGTTTTTCAATTTTTAAAATCCTGGAAATGGTATCATACATGACATCTGGTATATCTTTTTTTACTAACTCATATTGTTCTGTACTTGCTCTCGTTCCTAAAACTTCTCCATTTTCTTGATAAATGGCTTGATAAATTTTCGTTAAAAATTCATCTGGTTTGTTTTGACAAAATACAACCTCTCCTACTCCAGCTCTTTCTTTTCGGTTATGGTCAATTTTAGCATAGCCTAAATCTTCGTATTGATTCTTTTTTATCTCTTCTTCTGCCTGCTTTATCGTTAATTTATTTTGTTTTACTTGTTCTAATATTTCCATAATTTCCATAGTAAAAAGGTCGTCCTCCTTCTAAACTTATTCTCCTTTTAATTCTTCTAATTTGTATAATTCTTTTAATGGAATATTATGTTTTTTGGCTAATTCTTTCATACTTTCATATTCTGGATAAATATAAGTTTCTCCATTATTGATTACTTTTTTGGCCTTTAATTTTCCATATTTTGTATCCATTTCTACTAATTCTCGTCCTAATTCTGTGCGAGCTTCGAAACGATAGCGAATTCCAATTGTTGTTGTTTCTCGAAACATAATATTTTGTAAATGAAACATATCTTCTTTTTTACAGGCAACCGTTAATCGATAAGCTGGTCGGTTTTTCTTCATAAAGATTGGGGTATAAAATACATCTAAGGCTCCATTTTCAAATAATTTTTCTTGTGTATAACCTAATATTTCGCCACTACAGTCATCCATATTGGTTTCCATTACCACAAAATTTTCATTTTGCTCTTGTATGTCTCCATAGTAGACTTTTAAAACATTTGGTATTTTTAAATCTTTGGAACCTGTTCCCCAACCTATTTTTTCTGTTGTCATGGCAGGTAAAGTGGTAAAATCTGTTGCCAGTTCTGCAATAATGGCTGCTCCTGTTGGGGTAACTAATTCTGTATCCACATCGATTTGTCTAAATTTAACATGAGAATTGGCAAATATTTCACTGGTTGCTGGTACAGGTACAGACATGGTGCCATGGGCACATTCGATAAAACCATATCCGTCATTGACAATACTAGAAATGATTTTATCTGGATTTATTTTTTGAATTAGAATAGCCGTTCCTACAACATCGATAATGGAATCAATAGCTCCCACTTCATGAAAATGTACTTCTTCTAGTGGTTTGTTGTGAACTTTTGCTTCTGCTTTTGCCACTCTTAAGAATATTTTTTTGGCTAGTTCTTTGCTTTTTTCTTGGATAGAACTATGATCAATAACAGCATATACATCTTTTAAGTTTCTATGTTCATGATGATGGTGATGCTCATGATGCTGTCCTTCTTCGTGATGGTGTTCTTCTTGCCTATTTAAAATAACATCCACATAAGTTCCCGTAATTCCGTTTTTTACTTTTTTGGAAATTTCAATTTTATAACCATCTATGTTTAATTTTTTTATTTCCTCTAAAAAATAGGTTTCATCTCCTACAATTTCTAGTAATGCTCCTAGAGCCATATTTCCACTAATGCCACTGGAACAATCAAAATATAAGACTTTCATGTTTTCCTCCTAGATACTATGTTATTTTTTACTTATTTTAGCATATTATGGACTATTTTAGCAAGCATTTACAATTTGATTCATCAGTTGCCAATAAATACTACTGCTTCCTTCATAATGGCTTGTAAATACTAACACCAACTCTAAATCTGGTACCACAAAAATATATTGTCCATAATGACCTTGTGCGAAAAAGCTTGGATAATTGTTATTGCCAAAAGTTCTAACCCACCATTGGTAACCATAATCTGCTGAACCAGATGACCTGTCAAATTGAACAGTAGTAGAATCTTCTACCCATTGAGCTGGAATGATTTGTTCTCCATTCCAAACACCATCATTTAAATAAAGTTCTCCTATTTTGGCCATATCATATACATTCATAGCAAAACCATTTCCACCATCTGAAATGCCTTGTGGGTCTTCTGTACATTCTACACTATCGATATCTAGTGGGTCAAATTTTTTTTAATTTTTTTCTGGTTGCATTATAGCAGGATTTTGGTAGGGAGGGAAGTTCAAAAAAGTTGTTGCTGTTTTAACTAAAAGTTTATGGGATTGTAATATTTTAAATAAAAAATCATGCAAAAATATCTCATTTTTATGGGACATTTTTACTAAAAAATTAAAACTAAAAACGGGACATTTTTAATCTGCCCTTGTAAGCCTTTACTTGATCTATGGTATCAAATAAACGACAAATACCCTGAATTTAAAATCAAAATTGTTCCTTTTGAGGAAAATCATACTAGTATTTTAAGTACTCTAAATAGTAATGGAACACTTTTAGATTTTCTTGTATCTCCTGGCGATTCCAAAGAATGGCTTCAAAATTTTAATTTTCTAAAATTAGGAGATTATCGCTTTTGTATTGCAGTTCCAATTACAAATCCTTTAGCTAAAAAAACGGAAATTTCTTTTCAAGATTTATCTGGACAAAAAATTGCTGCTATCACAAGTGGTGATAGTAAACAAAATCAAGATATTGTGAATAAAATAAAAATGAATTGTAAAAATGTAGAAATCCTAGATGCTCCTTTATATTATGATATCAATGTTTTCAATAAATGTGAAGAAGCTGGGTGTTTACTAGTTACTTTAGAGTGTTGGAAAGATATTCATCCTGCTTTTAAAACCATTCCTCTTTCTTCTGGTGAAACGATTCCTTATGGGGTTATTTATGCAAAACAGCCAACTGAGGATGCTTTGAAGGTTTTGGATATTATAAAAGATGTGATATAAATATATTTTTGGGGACGCAGAAAAAAAATATATATTTTTTTCCTCCGTCCCCAAACTTACCAAAATTACTCTTCACTCAAAGTCTCGCAATATTTACAACGATAAATTCTTTTCTCTTTATCTGTTAAAACAAAGATATGTTTCAATTCTTGCTCTACTGATGTAATACATCTTGGATTCTTGCACTTAATAATATTGACTATTTCTTTT
Source organism: uncultured Clostridia bacterium (assembly GCA_944390625.1). Taxonomy (GTDB): domain Bacteria; phylum Bacillota; class Clostridia; order TANB77; family CAG-508; genus CAG-269. Next base: position 2,876 of record CALXRH010000026.1, on the reverse strand, counting down.
GGAAGTTCTACATGATATTTATCAATTCTTTCATTATCTTTTATAATATTAATTGTAATATTTGGATCTAAGTAGCCTAAAATGGTTAAGTCTAAATTAATCTTTTTATCAATTTTGATAATATCTTTTCTTCCCATTTTCTTACTTTTGGCATTGGTAATAATCGCAACGGAACAGTCTAAATCCCCTAATTTCAATGCATCATATATTTCTAAACCTTTTTTAGCTTGTATATGGTCTATTACAATTCCGTCTTTTATACTATCTATGTTCATTTTCAATCCTCCCTTAATCGATTTCTAATAATTTTAATATAAGTGCCATTCTAATATATTTTCCGTAGCCTGCTTGTTTAAAATAGCAAGCTCTTGGGTCGCTATCTATTTCTGTTGAGATTTCATTTACCCTTGGTAGTGGGTGCATTACACATAAATCCTTTTTTGCCTCTCTTAATTTTTCTTTATTTAAAATATAATAATCTTTTAATCTTAAATAATCTTCTTCATTGAAAAATCTTTCTTTTTGAACTCTTGTCATATATAAAATGTCCAATTCACCTATATATTTTTCGATATCTGTTGTTTCGATATACGCAATCTTATTTTTTTCTAAAATTTCCTTTTTGATATATTCTGGTACTTTTAACTCATCTGGTGAAATTAATACAAATTTAATATTTGGATATCTTACCATAGCTGTAATTAAGGAATGTACCGTTCTTCCAAATTTTAAATCTCCACATAGACCAATTGTTAAATTGTCTAATCTTCCTTTTTCACAGGAAATGGTTAATAAATCTGTTAAAGTTTGGGTTGGATGATTATGCCCTCCATCGCCTGCATTGATAATAGGCACAGTTGATTTTAGCGATGCCACTAATGGGGCTCCTTCTTTTGGATGTCTCATAGCTATAATATCACTATAACAACCAACTACTCTTGTCGTATCTGCTACACTTTCTCCTTTTGCAGCTGAACTTGACGAGCTTTCTGAAAATCCTATTACATTTCCTCCTAATTCCATCATAGCAGCTTCAAAACTAAGCCTTGTCCTTGTACTTGGCTCAAAAAATAAAGTAGCCAATTTCTTATATTTGCACTTCTCACGATATCTTTCTGGATGTGCAATTATATCTTTGGCTACTTTGATTAATTCGTCTATTTCTTCGATTGATAAGTCTTTTATGTCAATTAAATGTCTCATATTTTTCCTCCTTCAATTTTTTCTCATTTATTTTATTAGAAATTGTCTTTTGTGTCAATATTTTTAGGGAAATTTTAGCAAAAAAATGCTCTTTTCGTCCTTTTATTTCTTTTTCAGCATATGCTAAGAAATTAGCAGTTTTGTTAAGTTTTGTTCTATTGATTTTATTGCCTTTTTATGTCATAATAATATCGATAATAAAAAAAGGAATGAGACAAAATGAACCAAACTTATTTAAAAAAATTAGAATATGATAAAATTTTAGAAAAACTAAGTACTTATTGCCATACCTATCTAGGAAAAGAACTAGCCTACACACTTCTTCCTTCCTGTGATAAACAAGAAGTAGAACTGATTTTATCTGAAACCAATGAAGCAGTCAGTTTAATGGAGCGAAATTCTACTCCTCCTATCTCTGAAATCGATGATATCGAAATTTATCTAAAATTGTTGGAAAGCTCTAGTAGTATATCTGCTAAGGCTTTACTTTCTATTAGTAATATTTTAGAAATGGCAAATGAATTAATGGAATATTTTTCAAGTTTTCTAAATACAGAAGACTATCAACACTTAAATCATTATTTTGCTGAACTTTATACCAATTCTGGCATCTTAGATAAAATCAAAAAATCCATTATAGATGAAAATACAATTGCAGATAATGCTTCTCCTACTTTATCTACGATTCGAAGAAAAGAACGTAGATTAGAGCAAGATATCAAGTCCAAATTAAATACGATGCTTCATTCTTCTAGTTATTCAAAATACATTCAAGAAAATGTCGTAACCATTCGAAACGAAAGATATGTTATTCCGGTAAAACAAGAATACCGTTCTTTTGTAAAAGGATTTATTCATGATACTTCTAGCACAGGCTCTACCGTATTTATCGAACCAATTGCTGTGTTTGAATTAAATAATGAATTAAACAATTTAAAAATAGAGGAAAATACCGAAATTGAAAAAATTTTATTTCACCTAAGTAGCCTGCTTTTCGCCTATACCAATGAACTAAAATTAGATGTCTCTTTCATTGGAAAATTAGATTTTATTTTTGCTAAAGCCAAATATTCAAATGCTATTGAAGGTATCACTCCTATCATCAATGCTGAAAAATATATAAATTTAATCCAAGCTAGGCATCCTTTAATTGATGAAAGCAAGGTCGTTCCAACCACTTTAAATTTAGGAAAAGATTTCTCACTACTTATTATCACAGGGCCAAATACTGGTGGAAAAACTGTTACTTTAAAAACGGTTGGTCTTTTAGAGCTAATGGCCTGTTCTGGGCTAAATATTCCAGCTGCCGAAAAATCCAGTATTTATGTATTTGATGAAATTTTTGCAGATATTGGAGATGATCAAAGTATTTCGGATTCTTTAAGCACTTTTTCTAGTCATATGCTAAATATTGCCAATATTGTAGATACAGCTACTGAAAATAGTTTGATATTAGTCGATGAGCTAGGCTCTGGAACTGACCCATTAGAAGGTGCTAATCTTGCCATAAGCATTTTAGAATATTTTAAAAATAAAAATATTTTAACAATCGCGACTACTCACTATCAGGAATTAAAAAGATATGCTCTTGTAACAGATGATGTTCAAAATGCTAGTGTAGAATTTGACATTGAAAATTTAAAACCAACTTATAAACTATTACTTGGCATTCC
>CALXRH010000025.1 GCA_944390625.1 uncultured Clostridia bacterium | reverse complement strand
AAAATATTTGGAGGGGGAGAAAAGCCCCCTCTTTTAAAGTCTTGCTTTAGCCAAATTTTTTGTCCTCAAATTAATTTGCAATCTGTTTGCAACCATAATTAGGTGCATATTTATTTTACTTTTTACTATAAAATATTTGCAGGAGGTAGCAAACATGAACAAGTTAAAAATACCAGAAAATCACAGCGGAGTTAGCAAAACTCTTAGATTACCAGAAAATATAGTAAATGATATACAACTTCTTGCTGATTTCAAAAACTTATCTTTTAATAGAATTGTCATTACTCTATTAGAATTTAGCTTAAATAATTTAGATGAAAATGATAAACAAAAATTAGAGAAATTACCAAAATAAATTCTAAAGCCAAATGAAAAAAGCCAAAACTTTATTTTTTAAAGTTTTGACTTTTTTTCTTACATAGCTTCTTCTACTACTTCTTCCGTAGTTTCGCTTTCTGTATTTTCAGCATTTTTTACAACTTCTAAACTTCCGATGGAAACCTCATAAGCTACTTTTTTAACAACAGTTCCATCTTCATATTTCTTTTCATAATTTCTAGATTGAATTCTACCTACTATTTTTACTTCGGTTCCTACTTCTAGGTTTTGGCAAAATCTTGCATTTCTTCCCCAAGCGATAGATGGGATATAATCTGATTTATTATAAGCTCTATTTACAGCTAATAGTAAATCTGCAATTTCTCTTCCAAATGGAGTTTGTCTGTAAATCGGTTTTTTACAAATGTATCCGATTAATACAACTTCATTTGTAACGGTGTCTTTTTTAGCAAATTCGTTTGCTGGCATTTCGTTTCCTTCTTCATCTACTTCTGGTACGGCATCTTCTAATTTTTCGATGTCTTTAGCAAATACGGTAAGTATTAATCTGTTTTTTTCGTTTTCGTAACTATTGTAAGATCTGAATTGACCTTTTATTAATAGTTTACTTCCTATTTTCATCATTTCGTCATTAATTAGTCTTTCTGATACTGTAACTGGTATAATATCTGCGTTTCCGCTTAAACGTGGTATAGAAAGATCAAATGAATAAAATCTTTCTCCATAAATTTCGTGACTGAATTGTTTTTCAGATGTTACCCTTCCTACTAATGTTAAGTAGTTGTTTTCTAAATAATTTGTATCCAATTTTTATTCCTCCCTATTTCTTTTTTGGATTTATCTAGAGTGCCTTTTATTTTTTTAGTCTCAAATCTCATAGTTCCTATTATACAACACTTTTTGGATTTTGTCTACATAAAAAGTTATTTTTTTCTAAATTTTTTTCAAATTTTCCCCATAAATTACTAAAATTGTAAATATAGCAAGCACATTATAGAGTTTACTTACATTATTTTTCTCAATATTTATGTTAAACTCTTGCTCTTCTATGATATGATTACAAATTCCTCGTATGCTTCTTTGGATGCAAAGCATGGTATTTTCTTCTTTTATACTTGAGATGGTTATAGTTGCTTTTGCATTAAAACCATATGTAATAATGTTTGCTCCAATATTTTTTAATAGACTTAAATCGTTTTTTACGTCTGAATTGATAATCACATAATCGGTTTTGCTAATGATATCTTCTAAATATTTTGAATTTTTTAATAAATTTTCAATGTTTTGGTTCATAACTAAAACATCAAATTTAATATTTTTTATATTTTCAATACTTTTTTGGTTAATATGGATGATTTCGAATTTATTTGATTTGGCATTTTTTATGATTTCGTTTTTGATGAAATTACTATCATTTTCCTTAGCAATGATTCCAATAAAAGGCATCTCTCTCCCCTTCTAAAAGTAAAATTATAATTTCTATTTTCATTATATCCTTTTCTTTTTAATTTATACCTATTCATTTGAATTATTTTCCATTGCTACATTTTGATTGGGTACTAAATTATTTTGTGTTTGGATTATTTCTGTATTGGTTGTTGTCTCTTCTACAGTCGATAAATCTGAATTTAATACTTGTGACAAGAAAAATAGGGTTACAATGGTTAATATTGATACCACATAAGCATATACTTTTTCTTTATTTACAACAAAAAACATATTTTTCAAAAAAAAGACCTCCTATCCTAATCTTATTTCATTATATGATTAGGATAGAAGGAAAATGTTATTTTTTTATTTTATTTGTTTCATAACTTCTTCTGCAAAGTTTTCTTCTTTCTTTTCAATTCCTTCGCCTTTTTCAATTCTGGCAAATTCTACTACTTCTGCATTTTTTGATTTTAATAAATCTTCTACCTTTGTATCTGGGTCTTTTACAAATGGTTGTTCTACTAAACATATTTCACTATAGAATTTTCCAATTCTTCCTTGTACAATTTTTTCTGCTATTGCTTCTGGTTTTCCTTCGTTCATAGCTTGTACTTTTAGAATTTCCATTTCTTTGTCTAGTTTTTCTTGTGGTATAGCTTCTCGATTTAGATATTCAGGTCTTGCAGCTGCTATTTGCATACAGATGTCTTTTGCTAAGGTGCTATCTCCATTTTTTACATTAACTAATACAGCTATTTTTCCATCTCCATGGATGTATTTTTCGATTAATCCATCAGTTGTTTCGAATCTTACAAATCTACGAATACTTAGTTTTTCTCCTATTTTAGCAACTTTGTCTACTAATATATCTGAAACTTTTCTTCCTGCTTCTTCAACCCATTCTTGTTCTAATAAACTGTCTACATCAGCTGGATTTTTTAAAGCTACTTGTTTGGCAACTGTTTCTACAAAGCTTCTAAATTCTGCATTTTGTGCAACAAAGTCTGTTTCTGAATTTACTTCTACAACTGCTCCTACTTTTTTGTCCTCTGTTACATAGCCTAAAACTAGCCCTTCTGCTGCAATTCTGTCAGATTTTTTTGCAGCTTTTGCAATTCCTCTTTCTCTTAATAGTTCTGCTGCTTTTTCCATGTCTCCATCTGCCTCTGTTAACACTTTTTTGCAGTCCATCATTCCTGCTCCTGTCTTTTCTCTTAGCTCTTTTACCATTGCTGCTGATACCATAATAAATTCCTCCTTTTTTCTTCTTATTAAATTAGAGTAGAGCAGTTATGCCCTACTCTTTCATTTTTCTATTATTCTTCTACTTTTTCTTCAGCTTCAGCTACAACTTCTTCCATTGTTTCTGGTGCTTTTTCTTCTACTGTCTCTGTTTCTTCTTGCGCTTCTTCTCCTTCTTCTGATAGCACTTGCTCGAAGCTTTCTCCTTGTTTTCCTTCAATAACGGCGTTTGCCATAACATCTGTAATTAATTTTACAGCTCTTATTGCATCGTCATTTCCTGGAATTGGGTAATCTAATACTTCTGGATTACAGTTTGTATCTACAATTCCTACGGTTGGAATATTTAATTTTTTTGCTTCACTTACAGCATTATATTCTTTTTTAGGATCTACTAGGAATATAACACCTGGCATTTCTTCCATTTCTTTAATTCCACCTAGGTTTGTTTGAAGTTTTTGCATTTCTTTTTTTAATAAGATAACTTCTTTTTTAGGTAAAACATCAAATGTTCCATCTTCTTGCATTTTTTCTAAGTCTTTTAATCTTTGTACTCTTGTTTTGATGGTTTTAAAGTTGGTTAACATTCCTCCTAACCATCTTTGGTCAACATAGTACATACCGCATTTTTCAGCCGCTTCTTTGATGCACTCTTGTGCTTGTTTTTTGGTTCCTACGAATAGAATTGTTTTTCCTTCTTCTGCTTGACTTCTTATGAATTCGTAAGCTTCATCTAATTTTTTAGATGTTTTTTGTAAGTCGATGATGTGGATTCCGTTTCTAGCTTGAAATATGTATTCAGCCATTTTTGGATCCCATCTTCTTGTTTGATGTCCAAAATGAACACCTGCTTCTAGTAATTGTTTCATTGCAACTACTGCCATTTTTATTTCCTCCCTTTTTTGTTATTTCTTCCATAAAGTTCAAAGCTTACAAAGACCTTATAAATAAGGCACTTCTCTGCCAAGCTCCCTTTATGTGCTTTATTTAACGATAGGTATTGTATCACACTTTTTATGAAAATGCAAGTATTATTTTAATTTTTTTGCCAAGAGACCATAAGGAGTGTTACTATTTGCCTTTTATGAATAAGCTGCAAATAGTAACACTCCCTATAATCCTACTCATCTTGATGAACATATATATCTATTGCATTCACATAACCATCGTCAGAGTAATTTATTACAACATCATAAGTATATCGATCCGATATCGCATTAGCAATTTCATTTGCTATTGCTACATTTTCTGTTCCATCTTCAATAAACATTCTAATTTGGTTACCACTAACCACTTCATAGTCTGACATATTTCTGCTAACCGCTTCGATTAATTTTTGTATATACTCATATTCAACATCTTCTCCTTCGTATAAAATAAACTGATTGTTAAATCTTTGTTTTTGTAATTCTATATTATTTTGTTCTTCTTCTGCCAACCTTTGTTCTCTTTCGTCAATTTTAAGGATGATGTTATTTAATAATTTGGTATTAATAATCGATTGACTATTTTCCAAACTAGCTATTGCTCGCTCTTTTAAACTGTTTAATATGGATAAAATTCGTTCTCCTTCGTAATTATTTAACAATATATTATTACTTTCATCAAAATAGATTGGTATCGCTTCATTTGCTGAAAAAGCAATATTGGTATTGGATTCTACACTAAGATTTGTAATTTTATCACTTGTATAATTAAAGTTGAGTGTTACTGCCATACCGGTTTCTTGCTGAGCAGTATTTATATTAATTTCTAGATTTTGTGTTGCGTCTTGATAAGTGATTGATCGAGTGTTTCCACTTTCCGTATCTGCTTTTCCTAATGAATAAACTTTTGTATCTGTTCCTTCATTTGTTAATTCGGATATTTCTAGACTCATCGTTTGTCCATTGGTTTCATCTAAATCTAAAATAAGCTCTTCGGTTTCTGTTTGAATAGCAGTTCTAACGGTTATTCCATCTGTTTGGTACACGGTAAAAGCTATTTGCCTTGTATCTTCACCAGCATATTCTAATTCATTAGAAATTTCTTGTAATCTTGCTATATATAATTCTTTTAAACTTTCTCCTGCTGGTTCATTAAATCCTGCCTCTTTGATTTTAGCATCGATTTGATCTAATTTTGCTAAAATGATTTGGTCATTTATAGCTTGGTTTAATATTCTTTTATAGATTTTATCTAGTTCATTTTTTGTAAGTGTTAATGTGTAGGAACTAGTTGTTACACTTTGACCATTGTTTAAAGTGATTACTACATTTCCTTTTGATGAATAGTGATCTTTACTGATATCAGAAAAAATGATGTTAACATAGGTATTGGTTAAAGTTTCTATTTGTTCATCTGAAAAGTCTAATAATCCTGCTATATCTACTCGTTTCATAGTCTCTGAAAAGTATTGCCCTTCATATCCCATACTTGATATAAGATAAGAAACACTTGCATTTTCTACACTAACAAATTGTTGTACTAAATTAGATAATCTAAGTCCAAATATGTTATTTTGCTTTAACAAATCAATTTTCATTAATACTTGATCACCATAAGTAGCTACAATATCTCGATAAGAGGAACTTTCTGAATTTTTTATAATTCCTTGTTCTTGTATGTTATACACCTCTTCTTCGTCATTGGCAGTTTCTAGATATTTTAAATTGGCTTGGGTTGTTTCGGTATAATCGCTTTTTCCTAGTAAATCGATATTTTCTTCTTCTTTTGAAACATTGATGACATCTGCTATATTTCTTACATTTTGTGCAATATATTTTTGAAACAACATTTCATCCGATTTTAATAAATCAGTTGTAAAATATAAAATGGTTCCAACAACTCCTACTAAAACAATTAAAATCATTAGAATAATAATGATTATTTTAATTTTTCTCTCTAGCATCTTGTTCCCTCCTTATAATTGATTTTGCTCTCTTTGTTTTATTGCTTCATATAAAATGATTCCTGTAGATACAGATGCATTTAGTGATGTAACTTTTCCTTTCATCGGAATTTTGACAAAAAAGTCGCAATTTTTCTTTACTAAGTTACTCATTCCTTTTCCTTCATTTCCTATTACAATGGCAAGTGGACCTGTTAATGTTTGATTAAAATAATCATTTGGTGCATCAATTGCTGTACCACAAATCCATATGCCTTTTTCTTTTAATTTTTTTATGGTATCAGAAATATTATTAACTCTAGCAATTTTCATATATTCTAGTGCACCACATGCGACTTTACTAACCGTACTATTTACACTAGCAGCCCTTCTTTTTGGGATAATAATTCCATGAACACCGGCTGTTTCTGCTGTTCTTATAATGGCTCCTAAATTATGGGTATCTTCTATTCCGTCTAAAATCAATAAAAAGGGATCTTCTCCTCTTTCATTTGCAACTTTTAGTATATCTTCTACCTCTACATATTCAAAGGGTGGAACGATGGCAATTACACCTTGGTAGTTTTCTGTTTGTGCTATTTGGTCCATCTGTTTTTTGTCTTTTTCTACTACTATAATTTTATTTTCGTTTGCCATGGCTATTATTTTGTTGATAGAGCCTTTTTTTTCTCCTTTTGTTACATAGATTTTATTGATATCTTTGCCACTCTCTAATAACTCTAATACGGCATTTCTACCTTCTATTTGGTCATCAAAAATTCGCTCAAAATCTTGTAATATTTTTTCTTCTTTGTCTTCTAATCTTCTGTTTAAACTTCTTCTTTCCATCGCTCCTCTTCTATCTACGATTCCACGATTGTTTTCTCTTCTGGCTCCTTTTCTTCTATTTTCATTTCTTCTTTCTTCTCTATTTCTTCGATTATGGTCCACTATTTTACCTACTTTCTAATTTTACTTCTATTTTTACATTTTTTACTTGTATGTTTAGTATATCATATTTTGTTTCATTTTTGTAGTATTTTGCAAAATTTTTTATTTTTTTTACGAAATGGTATAATTTTTCAATCATTGTTAATACTACCAAAAAAGGAGAGATTCAATGAACATAAAACAGTTATTCCAATATCAACCAGCTAAAAACTATAATTTTACCTTAAACCAAAGCAATTCTATACAATCTAATTCTGGGGAAACTACCCAAGAGGTCTACCCAAATGTAGATTTGAATTTGAAATTTATCAAAAATAAATATTCTTCTCCCATCAATAGTGATATTATGATAAGAGAATTCCTACTTACTGCCAGAAATATACGGTTACAAAGCTTTTCTGATTTATATTGATGGAATGGTCAATTCTGAACTTATTAACCGTTTTGTTTTAAGCCCACTTATGCTAAGAAATGATAATAACACATTTGATGGCTCTTTCAAACAAGAAGTAAATTCTCAGCTTTTAAAAGATAGTATCTCGGTTAAAAAAGTAAAAAAATTCGACTTAGAAAATTACATTTATTCTAATTTAATGCCGCAAAACAATTTAAAAAAAGTAACCAAATTTAATGAACTAATTGATGGTATTAATTCAGGTGATTGTGTTCTTTTTGTCGATACCGTCCCAGTTGCTTTTGATATTGATGTAAAAGGTTTTAAACAAAGAGGAGTAGAACCTCCTAGTAATGAAATTATTATTAAAGGTCCACAAGAAGCTTTTGTAGAAAATATTCGAACAAATACCTCTCTTTTAAGACGTATTGCTAATAATGAAAACCTAATCATTGAAAATTTAACCGTTGGAACCATAAGCAAAACCAAAGTTGCTGTTTGCTATATGAGAGATATTGCAAATCCTAGCTTAGTAGAAGAAGTAAAATATCGTTTAAATAACTTAGCCTTAGATAGTTTAAATTCTACAGGGCAATTAGAACAATTAATCGAAGAAAATGAAGAAAGTGGGATTCCCAGCCTTCTTTCTACCGAAAGACCAGATAAATGTTCCAAATTTTTAATGCAAGGTAGAGTCGTCATTTTAGTAAATGGTAATCCTTATGCCATTGTAGCTCCTGTTGTTTTAATTGACTTTTTGTCTTCACCAGAAGATACGAATTTAAAAGTAGTTTTTGCTAATTTTCTAAAAGGATTACGATTTCTTGCTTATTTTATTACTCTACTTGCTCCAGGTATTTTTATTGCGGTAACTAGTTTTCATCAAGAAATTTTACCGACCGAGCTTCTATTTTCTATCCTGTCCAGCCGCGAAAATGTTCCTTTCCCGATCATTTTTGAACTACTTTTAATGGAAATTTCTTTTGAGCTAATTCGTGAATCTGGGCTTAGAGTTCCTTCCCCTATTGGGGCAACACTTGGTATTGTTGGTGCTTTAATTTTAGGAGATGCCGCTGTTTCTGCTCATATCGTAAGTCCTATTTTAATTATTGTGGTTGCCATTACTGGTTTAAGCTCTTTTGCTATTCCAGATTTTACGTTTTCTTTTCATTTGAGAATTTACCGATTTATTTTTATTTTTTTAGGTTACACCGCTGGATTTTTAGGTATCGGTTTAGGCTTATTTATTTATATGAATATACTTTGTAGTATGAAATCTTTTGGAGTAAACTTTACCTCCCCTTTGACACCATCTCTTAGCCTTGGCTCAAATGGATTTTTTGTAAAACCTGCTTGGAAACAGGAAAAAAGAGCAAGTTATATTGCTCCTAAAAAAGAAGAAGCCCAACCTAAAATTAGTAAAAAGTGGGAATATTAAATTTTTAAAAATAATAACAAAAATATAACAAATTTAAAAAGGAGAGTTTATGGAAAATTCAAAATTAGAAAATCTTGAAGCAATTGCTTTTATTGTAATTTTGTCTGTTAATTGTATGATTTTATCCACAACACAAGTTTTAGTTAATACCTGCGCATCCTCTAGTTTGTTAAATGGTTTATGGGTTACTATGATTGCTCTTGTTTTAACCTTTCTTTTCTGTGTCCTTTCTAAACAGTTTTTAGGAAAGGGGTTACTTGATATTTCTGAATTTTTAGGTGGCAAACCCCTTAAAATTATTTTAGGTTTGTTGTTTACTGCTTATTTTATATTTAGAGCTTCTCTTTTATTAAAAAAAATCAGCAATTGTTTGCAAATTGTTTACTACCCTATGACAAATATCATATTTATTGCTAGTTTGTTTTGCCTTGCTGCTGGAATCGCGGCTACTTTAAAAAATGCTAGTGTGTTTAAAAGTGCCATTTTGATATTTCCTGTGTTATTTATAACAATTGTTTTAGTATTGATAGGAAATAGTAAAAATTTTAATTTTGAAAATATATACCCGATCTTTGGAAATGGAATAAAAACAACTTTTTTATCTGGAATTAGTAATATTTTTGCCTTTGGAGGATTTATTTATTTATTCTTTTTACCTTCTAAACTAAAAAATCCGGAAAAGGTAACAAAAATTTCATTTATTGCAATTGCCCTATCTGCTGTATTTTTACTTTTTAGCTCTGCTAGTATTATGTTGCTTTTTGGGGACCAATTTAGTAATACCGAACTTTTTCCTTTATATGTTTCGGTAAGATCCATCGAGTTTGGTACTTTTTTTCAAAGGCTTGACTCTGTTTTCTTATTCTTATGTGTACTAGGTTTTATTTGTGCTTTGAGTTTAAATGCTTATGTAGTAATGGATATCTTAAAAGATATTACAGGTACACTAGATAACAAACCTTTTGTTTTTGCTTATCTTTTAATGGTTTTTTGAATATCTCTTTGTTTAAAACTAAATTCTACTTTAGCTTTTTTGGAAGATAAAGTCTCAAAAATATTGTTTATTGTAGTAGCTCTTATCATTCCTTTTTTGATTTTGATTTCTGCTACTATAAAGAAAAAAATTGTAGGAGGAAATTTATGAAATTAGCCATTAAGTGGATAATACTTGTCACAACTTCTCTTATCTTTTTATATGCTTTTTCTGCTTCTTATCGTTCGCAAAACATCGACCATTTAGATTATGCAATTGCTATTGCAGTTGACAGTATTCCAGAGAGTGATAATTTGGAAATTTCTTTTGAATTTACTAATTCTAGCACTTATTCTGTGGATTCTTCCTCTAAAGATAGTGACCCGATTATCAATACAGTAATTGCCCCTTCTATCTCCAGCGCTATTAATATTTTCAATGCTTATGTTGGCAAACAATTAAATTTGACTCATTGTAAAGTAATTGTATTTTCAGAAGAATTTGCTAAAAAAGGCGTTTTATCAGAAGTTACGTATCTTATGAATAGTACGCAAATTAGACCAACTGCCAATATTATTATTGCCAAAGAAAGTGCAAAAGATTATTTAGAAAATTCGATTTCTTCTTTGGAACAAGTTTTAACAAAATATTATGAAATTTTTCCTTATTCTAGTGAATATACAGGCTATACTTCTAATATTTTATTAGGCGAATTTTATGAAAGTTTAATTAATGAAAATAGCGGTTCTGTTACTATTTTAGGTAAAATTAGTAATGTATCTAAACAAAACGAACAAAGTGAATCTGGCCAAAGCTCTTCTAGTGGTGGCTCTTCTAGTCAAGAAACAGGTGCAAACTCTTCAGAGCAAAATACTACTCAACAAGGAAATACTAGTAGCCAAGACTCTAATCAAGCCACTACCGATAACACCTCTTTAGATACTATCTCTTCTGGAAAATCTGTTGTTGTAGGTGACCGTGGAACAGAAAATATTGGATTATGTGTTTTTAAAGAGGATAAATATGTAGGTGATTTATCAGCTATGGAAACCCTTTGCTATTCTTTGCTGGAAGATGAAGTAGATAATTTTTTAGTTACACTAAATAGCCCTTTTGATGAAAATAAAAAAATAGATGTTTCTGTTGATAGTCTTTCTGCATCTTTTGCTGATGTAGATATTTCTAAAGAAAATCCTATTATTCATATAAAAATAAATTTAAGAGCTAAAACTTTAACAGGGCAAGATAGTTTAGATTATTCAAATACAGATATTTTAACTAAATTAAATGGTTCTTTAAAAGATTATTTATCTTCCCAAATTACTGATTATTTGTATAAAACTTCTAAGGAATATAAAACCGATATTAATGAATTTTTTCGAATTGCTAGGCGTAAATTTAAGACAATACCAGATTTTGAAAATTATAATTGGGCACAAAAATATGAAAATGCAGAGTTTCATGTTGAAATTAATTCTGACATTATTTCTAGCTTGTTAATACAAAACTCTTAAGATATTTTGTTAGGTGCCGAAAAAGTAGCTTGTGAAAGGAAAGTTTTTTATGAATACTATTTTTATAAAAGTATTTTTTAGTATCATTTGCTTGTTTATTCTCCTTTATGTCATTTCTTTTTCGATTTATGAAATAAAAACAAGACACAATTTTTTTGGTGGAATTTTGACGATTTTTCTTACAGTAGGAAGTGTTATTTTTAGTAATATTATTTTTTGGATAAACTAATTAGAAAAGGAAATGGCCTTTTTTCCATTCCCTTTTCTAATTATATGGTGATTTTTTGGTAAAATTCCTGATTATCAATCACTACAAATAAATGGTAGTCTCCGGTTGTAGCAGCATGATTATAAACGGCAATCATTTTGTCATTTACACTTCCACTTTCTATATAATTCCACTCTGTTACAGTATCGATAGAGGTGTTTGTACCCCAACCATATTTGGCTGTTTTTACTTCTATATTCTCAGTATTATTTAACGTAAATTCTACGATCAGTTGATTGTTTTGATAGGTTGTTTTTTCTAGCATAATATTTAAATTTTTTATTTGTGATAATTGGTAATATGCCTCTTTTAAACTATTGGTATCTGCCATGTTTGCTTCGTAATTTGCTTTGATTTGTCTATATTCTCGATTGACTGACACTTGCTTGCTCTGCATATACATGTGAACACAAGTAACAGAGGCAATAAAAAACATACAGGATACCAGTACAAATAGTGTAATTGAGCCCTTTTCATTTTTGAAATTTAGCATAAAAGTTTCTCCTTTAATGATTCTTTTGCATTCATAAATATTTTACTATATTGATAAAAAAATAGCAAGTACAATACTTGCCATTTTTGTTTATTTATACTTTCATTCTTTTTTTGTTTATTGGTTCAACAGGTGGTATTAATGGACAATATGTATTATCTTCATTTAAAACTTGAACTTCTACTGTTCTTGTTAATATGTCGGTATAACTATATGTCGCATTTCTTGCTCCTTCATTGTATTTGACTGTAAATATGTTAGAATATACTTTGTCTATCGTAGCTTCTTTTTCAAAAGATTTGTTTCTTCCTAGTGATCCTTTTACTATTATCTTTTGTCCGATTTTGTCTAAAATGTCTGATTTTAAGTTCATAATATCTGTAGAGCAAATCATTTATATCACCTTCTATATATTTATTGTCTAAATTATAACATTGGACTCTAAATATGTCAAAAGCTCAAAATCCAACCCCATCTTTTCAAACGCTCAATTTTAAACCATTTCCGGACTTTATTTTTAAATATTACATTTTTGTTACATTTTTGTTACAAACAGTGTTTTATGTAAAATTTTACTGAAATGTGTAAAAAAGAGAGGGGTTATAGTAAAATGGTACCATTTTATAGTACATATCCCTCTCTTTTCTATTTTAAGAATTTTTTATGGTCGCGGTAGGTTTTTTTACCAATCTTCTATTCCATTTAGTCTTAGGATTTCTGCTATATCCTTATTACTAAATAATACTACCACCTTTTGGTCTTCCTCTGCCAGTAACTTTACATTAATAACTAAATTGCAGAAGTCTAGGATGCTTTCTCTCTTTTTTTCATCATACCGCTCTTCAAATCCTCTCGGTAATATTTGAATAAAGTTTTCTGCCTTTTTAGGATCAAATATTTCATCTGGCAAAAGTTGGTTTAGCATTTTTTTATCTGTTTGAGTAATAATCATTTTCCCTAACTGATTTTTGTATATTTGCTTGTAAGAGGCAGAAGCGTGAACTAATACAATTTCTTGCATTATATTTAAGTCTTGCTTTGCTTCCTTACATTTTTTTTGTTTTTCTTTTAGTCTATATTCCAACTCCTGATTAAATTTTTTTGCAGCAGCCAAGGCCATTTTTTGCTTTTCCAGGTCTCTCTTTGCTTGCATAAACTTTTCCTCTACCTCTTTACATTCCTGCTGCTTGTTTTCCAAAAAGGCATTATGCTCTTCAAGTTCCACTCTAGCAGCCAATGCTTCTGCTTCTACATCTAAAATCATAAATTTTTGGAATTCAAGAATCATTTCATAAGAAATCATTTCTCGAAGTTCAATTCTTGCTTCGAAGCCAATTTCCTTGAGTTTTACCTCCCGCCCTTTCTCTGTTAATTTTTTGAAATCTTCTAGTGTAATCCTGTCTAAAAGATTTTCTTTAACATCTCTTTTTACCATAATATAAAATTCCTTTCTGATTTTTTCTGCCAAATTAAGCAGTTATAAAAATTATACTATTTTTCCAGATTTATGTCAACATTAAACAAAGTAGATAGCCTATCTAAAATGTTAGAAAGACTATCTACTTTCATTTCTTTTTTATTTTTTTTCCGTCTGGCTCCAATTCCTCCTACTCCTCTTCTCCCATCTCTTAATTCATTTTCAATATCTTCGATTCGAATGTATTTAAACTGATCCGTAACTGCTATTGTTTTTGCTACAATTAGTGGATCTGAAATATCGATTAAAATACGAGCCGGAGAGGATGCAAAATTGGCTCCTGCTTGCATAATCGCTTCAAAGTAGCTTTGACAAGCTCCTGCAAAAATTACTAGGTCTGTTCCTGTATCTTTTTCGTATCTTCTTGCTTCTTTTACAGTTGCAATAAAATGTTTTGAATTTCTGTAATTATATAAATCATAGTAACCATGTTCTTTTTTAATCATCCCGTCATGTCCTGTGATTACTAAAATATCAGGTTTGTAGTATTTTAATAAATTGTATACTACTTTTGATTGCTTATCTTCGGGAATATTTTTTACAATTGCTTTGATTCCCATTTTTTGATAATATTGGAAGGATTTTTCGCTATAGCGTTTATCTCCATCTAAATGTAGAATTTTTCCTGTAATCATATTTTCTTCTAGCCTATTTTCTTGTTTTTTTAATTCCATATCTTTAATGGCTTCTTTTATGCTAAATTCTTTTTTGTCTATTAATTCTAAATCTTGAATATCACTATCGGCAATAATTCTTTCGAATACGCCTTCTAAAAGTACATTTTTTTTATCTTTTATGTCTTTTACAATAAAACTAATATCTTTGTTATACGATATTCTTCCTACTATGTCTCCATTTTTTATTTTATTCATTTTATTCACCTCACATAGGCTACTATATTATATGTCGAATATTGTAGTTTGGTGTCAATGAATTTTTTAATATTAGGTATTACACAAGTTGTTGTTTGTAACTTACTAGTTCAATTTGATTCGAAATAAATTTGGGATTGGTGTCAATCTCTTTTGTTAAATCTGTTGATAAATATTTTTTATTATCATCTGCAAATACCGTAACGACACAATCTTGTATTTCATCTGCCAATAATACACTTCCAATTAAATTTGCTCCTGATGAAATTCCAACACCTATCCCTAGTTCTTTTGCTATTTTTCTAGCCATATTAATTGCATCATCATCATTAATTGGTATCACTTTATCAATTTTGTTTTTATCAACTAATTCGGGGATAAAGTCATCTCCGATTCCTTCTATTTTATGCTGCCCTAATATTTTTCCGCCAGATAACAATGGCATTTTATCAGGCTCAATAGCCGTTATATACATAGAAGGGTATTTTTCCTTTAATCTGTCTCCGATTCCCATTAAAGTTCCTCCTGTACCTATGCCAGATACAAAGCCTCCAATTTTTTCTTATTATTGGTCTAATATTTCTTCTCCTGTTGTTTCGTAATGTGCTAAATAGTTATCTTTATTAGCAAATTGGTCCGCTAAAAAACCATTGATTTCTTTTGCTAATTTTTTTGCTTCATTGACACATCTTATAAAACCACCTTCTTCTTTTGAAAATAGAAATATTTTTGCTCCATATCCCTTCATTAAATCAATTCTTTCTTTACTTGCCCAATCTGGCATAAATATATATACTGGATGGTTAAAATAGCTTCCTAAAGCTGCAAGTGCAATTCCTGTATTTCCACTTGTTGTTTCCACTATTGGCATTTTTTCTTTTAAAGTTCCTCTTTTTTTAGCTTGTTTGATAATATAAAAAGCAACTCTATCTTTTATGCTACCTGTCGAGTTATAATATTCTAATTTAGTAAATATTCTTTTTTCTTTGCCACGATATCGATAATTTATCTTTATCATTGGTGTATGACCTATGATTTCATTTTTTTCACTCATTTCTAATTCCTCCTTACATAAAAAAACTATGTGTGCTTTCTTGGCCCACATAGTTTTACATTTATTTTCTAAAATATAATCTCTATGGTAGGCACGACTTTTAATACTCGTGTCTACAATAGACAGAGTATTGTTACATGCAACAACAATTAGAGATTCTATTTTTTAGTATCATCCTTATTTTTTTCCTTTCCAGTTTGATTTATTATATTATATGTTTTTTTATTATTTTTGTCAATTTTTTTCTATTTTATCGTTATAAATTACTATATAAATCATTTACCATTGAAGTTAAAAAACGATAGTTCTAACCCCATTTTTATACGAATATAATTAAACAAAAGTATTTCAATATGGGGGCTTTAGATGAAAAAAATATCAATCGAAGAACGTGCTATATGCTTAGCACGCTACATAATTGAAACAAAAGATACGGTAAGAAGCACGGCAAAAAAATTTGGAGTTTCTAAAAGTACAGTACACACCGAAGTAACATTCCAGAACGGTAAAAATAAATCACCTATAATCCCAGAAAGTATTGAAATTAAAAAGGTTTTCTTAGCAGAGAAGAATCCAGTTGTAAAATTAGGATTA
>CALXRH010000024.1 GCA_944390625.1 uncultured Clostridia bacterium | reverse complement strand
TTAAAATTATTAAATGAAATTGGTACAAAACCAACTGTGATAACTAATTTTGAAGATATTAATACTTCTAAAAATAGTTCTACCGTTACGAAAAGTAACATCGGTACATAAAGATGTTTCTGATAGATTACTCAAAATAAATCCTATTTTAGCTAAGGAAGTACGAGAAATTTTAGATGAAAATAAAGCAGAAAGACATTTAAGGGGAGGTATGGCAACTAAATTAAAATATTTGAAAGAAAAAAACAATAAAGATTTTTCTGTTAAGCGCGGTTTCTAGCAAAAATGTTATGTATATCTATTTGGTGTACATAACATTTTTCTTTCAGAAGTTTCTAATGAGAAAAAAATTTTATTTCCTCTAATATTTCCGTATAGTTTGTAACCATTTGAGCTCCTTGTTTAATTAAATCATTGGTTCCTTCTGAATTAGGAGAATTGATATTGCCGCGGAATGATAAATACGTCTCTTCCCTGCTCTAATGCAAAATCTACTGTAATGAGTGTCCCGCTTTTCTTTTTGGCCTCCACCACTAATAACCCTTTTGAGATTCCACTAATGATTCTGTTTCTAGCAGGAAAATTCATTTTCGTAGGTTCTGTCCCGATTGGATATTCTGAAATGATGGCTCCATTTGTTCTTAAAATTTTATCAACTAAATACGCATTTTCTTTTGGATAAATCTGATCGATTCCGCTTCCTAAAACTGCTGTAGTTAGTCCTTTTGCGTATAATGCCCCTAAATGAGCATAACTGTCTATTCCTTTTGCTAGTCCACTTACAATATTGATGGAATTGGATGCCAAATCATAACTAAATTTTTGTGCCACTTCTTTTCCATAATTAGAACATTCCCTACATCCAATAATTCCCACTCCTAGCTGTTTAAAAATGTTTTTATTTCCTTTTATATAAAGACAAATGGGTGGATTATAGATTTCTCTTAAATAAGGTGGATATTCTTTGTCTGCTATGGAAATAATATCAATGTTATGATATTCCATATATTTTAGAGATTTTACTGCTATTTTTCTTTTTTGGAAATCTAAAATCTGATGACATATTTTTTCATCCATTAATTTTATTTTCCTTAATTCCTCCTTTGAAGCATGAAATATTCCTCTGTTATTTTTTAAAACTTGGATGAGATTACTATATCGTTTGATTCCTAATCCTTCTATTAAAGTAAGGCATATTTTATAAAATTTTTCTTCTATTTTTTTCCTCCTTTTATAGTCAAAATTGCAACAAAAAAGACAAAGAAAATATGGCTATTTCAGTTTAGCCCTTTTCTTTGCCCCTTAATGTGGTATTATAGTAACATTTTTTACACGTTTTTTCAATAGTTTTCTTAAAATTTTTATTCATAAAAATAATCTATGATTCCATTATAAATGCCCCAAGCAAGTTTGTTTTGGTATTCATCTTCTAATAACAATTTTTCCTCTTCTGGATTTGATAAAAAACCACATTCTACGATGGTTGTTGGTATTTCTACATGTTTTATGATATATACATTATCAATTGTTTTTGCTACTCTGTTATTTTCTTTTTGTATCGCATCATTTAAATTGGTTTGAATTAATTCTGCCAATCTTTTTCCCTCTTCGCTTCCTTCTTTATAGAAGGTTTGCCAGCCATCATATTGGGATTGTGGAATTTTATTTAAATGAATGGAAACAAATAGGTCTGCTGATGATTCGTTTCCTATTTTTACTCTATTTTTTATATCTGAAATTTTCTTTTGTTTTAAAGTTTTACTGTCAATATCATAGATAGCGTTTTCATCAGAACGAGTAAGTATTACTGTACATCCACTTTGCTCTAATAAATTTTGGAGTTTTAGGGCAATTTTTAAATTGGTCTGGGCTTCTGTTGTTCCATTACTGCTTTCTGCTCCTTCATCTGGCACGCCATGTCCAGCATCTACCACAACGACTTTTCCTGAAACAGGAAGGCTTACGGTTTCGATATAGTTATTTTGTTCCTTATTACCTGTTGTCAAAGCAAAAACAAATAGGGATAAGAATATACAAGATACCATTAATGTTAATCTTTTTTTATTTAATACAATCATAAAAAAACCTCACACATTTTATTTTAGTTAATTATATGTGTGAAATTTTTGTTTATTACTTTTACCTTTTGTTTATTCAGAAACTTTCTTATTATGCTCTTTCTTAAATAAAAGAATAACCGCCGTACTTACCGAGTACGACGATTGTTCTTGCAGGAATGTCTAAAAAAATACTTGACATCTTCTGCTATCAGACAAATTGTCATCATTAAAGTGACTAAACATATCAACGAAGATATGAGAATTGCCATAAAACGTACAATTTGTCCTACTAAAGTTCCAGCTGACATTGCCATCCATTCAGCTATGCTAGAGCTCTCTATGAGCTCTTCTTTTTCTTCAACAGCCTGATTATATTTTTCAATATATTCTTCTGTCCAGCCGCTTTGCCAAACGGATCCGCCTTTGCCATCTCCAACATAATAGCCGGAACTTCTCGCCTCTTTTTCAATCTTGGCGATTGAATAAGAAGCTCTGGCATATTGCATGCACCCCACTAAAAAAATAGTGGTTGATGCGATAATAATTGAGGCAATCAAAAAAAAGATTGTCTGGGCTAGTTTTTTTCTCCGGTTTCTTTTCATCATAATTCTCTCCCTTCCGCTTTTGAGTTTTTACTCAGTTACCCTTATTATAGCATATTTTGTTCTTTTTTTCAAATTTTGAGAAAAGCCTTTACTAAATCCAATTACTTGGGTTTCGTAAAGGCTTTTTAATCTATTCACTTTTATTTTTTATTGTTATTTACAACGTCTTTTAAAGCTTTTCCAGCTTTGAATACTGGAGCTTTAGATGCAGGTATTTTTATTTCTTCCTTAGTTTGTGGATTTCTTCCTTTTCTAGCAGCTCTTTTTCTTACTTCAAAAGATCCAAATCCTACTAATTGAATTTTGTCTCCTTTTTTTAATGCTTCTGTTACTACTTCAACAAATGCATTAATTGATGCTTCTGCAGCTTTCTTTGTTTCTCCTGTTTTTGCAGCCATAGCTGCTACTAATTCAGCTTTGTTCATTATAATTACCTCCTAATAAATTGTGTTTATGTAGTTACTTTTAATGCCTCTTTGTTGCACTTTTATAACCTACTTTAATAATTTATTCGCCAATCTTCGATAAAATCCCTCTTTTTTTCATAAAGATTTTTTATTTTTTTAGTTTTTTCTTTTCTCGAAGGGCTTCTATTTCTTCTTTTGAAAAAATTCTAAATAAAATGATTCATAACATATAAATGAAACTACTACCTAGTAATATTACTATTATAGCCATATTCTTTAATTTTATACATTTTTAAATTTTTATATAATATGATAAATCCTATGGCAAAAGCGATTACATTACATATAATATTCCCAATTATAGCTCCAAATATCCCTATATTTTTGTTAGGAATTAAAAATATATTACAAAGAAATTTAAATATCATCCCTATTCCAAAAGCAATTGGTGGAATATTGACTTTTCCAATTCCTTGTAAGATGCCATTGATGGTTTGTGCTAAAATCATGAAAATAATTCCTATACTACTAAATCTTAAATACATAGCTCCACTGGCTGCATTGGGAAATAGTAAATTTAATATTTGCTCTGAAAAAATAAATAAGATGGAAGTTACAGGAAGAGCTATTAAAATACTGATTAACAAGAAAATTTTTGCTTTTTTATTGACTTCTTTTCGATTTCCCATTGCCATTGATTTTGAAATACTAGGGACAAGTGCTGTTACAAATGCTACATTAAGAGAAAACGCAAGACTACATAAACTATCTACCTTTCCACTTAAAATCCCATACTGAATTTTGGCTTCTTCTTCTGTTGTAATTTGTTTTAAAAACCTTACAATGGTAAAAGAGTCTATGTTTTTGTTAAAAGATGCTATTAAGCTACTAATGGATATTGGCATAGCAACCGTTAAAATCTTTTTTATCGTTTTTCGAATTCTAGTAGGTCTATAGTTTACAGAGCTTGCAATTTCTTGCCCAATTTCTTTTCTTCGCACTCTATAATAAGCATAAATATAAGCAAAACTGAAAATGGTCGCTATGGTAGTTGCAAAATTGGCTGCTCCTGCCATAATGGTCGTATTATTTCTACCAATTCTTATAACGAATTCTACCAATACAATGGTAAATATAGTCTTTAGGATTTGCTCTACCGATTGGGATTTGGCTGTAGCAGAAAAGTTTTGTCTTCCATTGAAATATCCTCTTATTACAGCTGTTATGGAAACAAAAAATATAGAAGGCGAAAGAGCTATTAAAGAATATTCAGCCTCTGGTATTTGTATCCAATTTGTAGCAATATGTTTGGCTCCTAAGAAAAGTAAGGTTGAACCGGTTATTCCAATTATGGCAAATGTAATAAAAGCAATTTTAAAAATTCTATGGGCTCCTTTGTTGTCTCCTATTGCCATTCTTTCCGAAACTAGTTTAGAAATGGCATTTGGCACACCAGTTGAAGAAAAGGTTAACAGTAAAGCATAAATCTGAAAACCACTACTATAAATAGCATTTCCTCTGTCTCCAAAATTTTTTTTATTGGTTAAATATAATTTATAAATTAAGCCTACCACTTTGATAAATACTTGTGAGACCAGTAAAGAAAAAATCCCTTTTATCACACTTTCTTTCTTATTTTCCATAAAAATCGTGAAACCCCTTGACAAAATTACTTTTTTGTAATAAAATTATTCAGTATTATGAGAAAATATGAATTAAATATAAGACTTCTCCCCGGTGGTTTTAGATTTAATGTTCATATAGATAAATATAAATATAGGAGGGTACATTTTACCATGAACAATACGACATATAGTGTTAAAAAAAGTGAAATACAAAGAAAATGGTATATAATTGATGCAGCTAATAAACCATTAGGTAGAGTTGCAACAGAAGCTGCAAGATTACTTGCAGGAAAACATAAACCAATCTATACCAAAAATATAGATACAGGTGATCATGTTATTATATTAAATTGTAAAGATGTAATATTAACAGGAAACAAATTAAATCAAAAAGTTTACAGACATCATTCTGGTTATATTGGTGGTATGAAAGAAGTAGTTGCCAAAGACATGCTAGAAAAAAATCCTGAAAAAGCTATGATGTTAGCTATAAAAGGAATGTTACCACATAACTCATTAGGTGCTCAAATGCTTAAAAAACTAAGAGTATATGCAGGTCAAGAGCATGAAAACCAAGCACAAAAACCAGAAATATGGAATTTTTAATTTAAAGGGAGGAAACTTAGATGCCTAAAGCAGAAAAAAAATATTATTATGGTACTGGTAGAAGAAAAGATGCCATAGCTAGAGTAAGACTTGTAGAAGGAAATGGAAAAATCACTGTTAACGGAAAAGATTTAGATGAATATTTTGGATTAGAAACATTAAAAGTTATCGTAAAACAACCTTTAACCGTTACAAATTCTGGTAGCAAATATGATGTTATATCTACTGTAAAAGGTGGAGGCTACACAGGTCAAGCAGGAGCTATTCGTCATGGTATTGCTAGAGCATTAAATGAAGCAAATAGCGAATTTAGACCAATTTTAAAATCAAACGGATTCTTAACAAGAGATCCTCGTATGAAAGAAAGAAAGAAATATGGTCTTAAAAAAGCTAGAAAAGCTCCACAATTTTCAAAGAGATAAATTATCAAACCACGGAAATTTAAAATTTCCGTGGTTTTTAGAATGTATATCTGACTGTTTCTTATTTAATCTAATTTCTTTTTCCTTAGTAAACTCACATATTTTTATTCATTTTTCGCACTATATACAAGCACTTCTTCTAAATCTTCTCCTTCTAGCAACGACCCTCTAATACTCCCTGTTGTTATAATATCTACGGCTTTATTTAAAGCTTCTTCTAAGGCAAATTTTACTTCTACAATTTTAAATCCTTCTGCAACATCTTCTGTTTTTACTAAAATATCAATATCACTATCTTCTCTTTGCTTTCTTTTAGCGTAAGAACCAAATATCCATATATAAGTAAGATTATATTTTTTAGCTACAGGTTTTATTTTTTCTTTAATTTGGTCTATTTCAGACATTTCACGTCACCTCTCACTTATTTTTTTACAGAACTCTTTTATTTTTTCTGTTTCCTTATCCGCTACATTCCATAATATTAATTTATCAATTGTTTCATAATTGTGTACTACAATATCTCTCATTCCTGCAATATTTCTCCATGGTATTTCATTATACTTTTCTCGAAATTCGTTTGGCAATCTTTTTACTAACTCTCCTATTTGTGTAACAGGTGTTAGTATAGCATTTTGGTAAATACTATTTTCTTCAAAATCTTTATAATTATTTCCAAAATATTTTTTTGTATCCTCTATTATATTACAATGTTTTATAATTGCTAATAATATCTTTCTTGTTCTTTCTTCTAACATACTTTTTCCTTTCTTACAACAATTAAAATTTTAGATTTTTACTTAAAATCATTTCTATTCCTAGATTTATTATATATCATAATGTTTTTATTGTCTACACGTTTCCAAAAAAGTAAAAGAAAACTTTTTGATTTTTCCCTAAAAAGCACCTCCGGCCTCCACCTCGGCCTCCGCCTCCGTGAAAATCCTCCTCCACCAGAGAAGCCGCCACCACTTCCTGATGATGAAGATGAACCATAATTTGAAACTGCTGTTTTTATTGCTTTTGTATATCCTCTCATAAATCTTCTATCTAAACTTGCCGTGTAATAGAAAAAGCTGTAATCTGATAAGATATAGTCTGTGATTTTTTGGTCATTTAATAAATTTAATAAATCATCATCTAAGTAAAGATTTTTTATCCTTTTTGAGATTTTATCAGCCATTCCAAAACTAACAGCATAAGCTAAATAAGTTCCCCAAAGGGTTATTTGTTCGATATCTCTATCTTCCATTAAAGTATAATTTTCTATTTTTTCTTTTAAACTATTTAGTTTACTATAATCTTCTATCATTTTTACACTATTTTTTAGCATTAAATTATCTGTTAACATGATAATTAGTGCTATACAAAGTAATATTTCGTCTGCAATAATGTATCGGTTTCCTTTATTTCCTAGTAATAGCGTCAATAGAATAATTACTAAAAATATGGCAATTATGGTTGCCGCTGTTGTAACAACTTTTTGGCCTGTAATTTTATGAATCATTTTTGTCATTTGATGCCTAATATTTACCGTAATAAATATCGGAATATAGATAAGTACCATTGTAATTGGTAACATATAAAGTAAAATAGGAATTACCGTAAAAAAAACATCTGACATATGATAAATTTCAAAACCTTCATATAAGATATGTTTTATAGATACATAGATTGCTATAAAAAATAAAAATGTATTGAATATGCGAAGAGTTACTGGAACTCTTTTTTGGTTACCACCTTTTTTATTTAATTTTTCTTGTGCTACATCATTTAATTTTTTAAATTTTTCATTGGCATTTTTGTCTTTTGGCATGTTTTCTAGTGCCATAGCTAATTCTACCGTTTGCTGACTACCAAATGCCCAATTGCATACCATTGCTTCGATTTCGTCCATTTCTGTTTCTTTTTCTGGAATTTTTGTTAAATAATAGCCATATATTTTTTGGTCATTATGATGTAGGCTTTTTATTTCTAAATGAATGATTTTCTTCTCAATTAAGTTTAATAAAACCGCAATGATATCTCTTGCTAGGATATCTCGACTCCCTTGTAAGCATCCAGCAAGCATCGGGTTATATTTTTTAAATAATTCTTCTTCATTAAATTCTGTTACTTGTAATTTTTTATCTTTTTCATATAAGATTAGTAATATAATCCAATAAACCATTAATATTAAGGCAAATAAGTAAATATTTCGTGTGTATTTTTGTTTTTTATCACTTATTTTTGCTATTTGCTGTTCATCTTTATAAATTAAACCATAGGCATCTAAATTTGATATTTTTTGTGCATTGGGAATGTTAGTTTTATCAAACACTAATCTTGCTGCAACATAATTTCCTGTTGCGACATTACTGACTGTAAATTTTGCATGAGTATTATCTATTATTTGAGATGATCCATTATCTGGACCATGTCCCCATATTTTTAGTTCGGTTTGATTATTGGGTAAATATACCTCTATATTTAGACTTTTTATGGTACATTCCCATTCTCCTCCGATGAAATTATAGTATAATTCTCCTATGTCATTGTGTGAGACACATACATTTTTTAATATATAATTTACTTGGAATGTTTTTCTGGTATTGGTTGACGGCGAAAAAATTTTTAGTTTATAAAAATCGGCTTTTCTATCTTCTGTAAAAACCGAGGATGACCCATTTGCTGCTGTCGTTACTTTTTTAAATTCTGTAATTTGGTTATTTTGTACCAAACTTACTTTTTGAAGCTCTACTCCTCCTGCATTGTAAATATCGTCAGATATTTCGGATAAGATATCTTCTTTGTTTTCATACTGAATTGGTATGGTAATATAGATTCCATTGTAACTTCCATCAAATTCATAGGTTAATGTTTGCTCAATTTCTAAATCTCCATTTTCGAGTATGGTTGCTTGTATATCCATATTGTCTATGTAATAACTTTTTGCTTCTACTTTTGTCTGTAAGATAATTATTGCTAAAATGAGTATACAAAAACTCATTAGTAATTTTATTTTTATTTTCATTTGCTTATCCCCTTTTAATTTTAAACAAAAGTAAGAATTTCGAAAGATTTTGTAGCTGTCTTAAGAAATTCTTACTTTATTTTTATTTTTTAAATTTGTCGAAAAAACCTTTCTTTTTTTGGGTAAGATCCATTTTATCCATTCTTATAAATTCATTTTCCCAGCTATTTTCTGGTTTGTTATTTTTTTTTGGTTTTATACTATGATTTTTTTTATTTTGAATTTCGTCTTTTTCTTCTTCGTCATCATCATCTTCTTCATCATCTTCATCATCTTCTTCGTCTATTTCAAAATCATCATCCCAGTCATCGTCAAAATCATCCTCTTCGTCATCGATATCATTATCTTTTCCTTCGCCAAAGAATTCTTCATTTCTCCAATCCTCTTCATCCTCATCCTCATCGTCTTCGTCTCCCCATTCATCGTCTAGCTCTTCTTCGAATTCTTCTTCATCGTCCCAATCATCATCTGGCTCTTCTTCATCCTCCCAATCGTTATCAGAATCTTCTTCCTCTTCCCATTGGTCATCTGGCTCTTCTTCGAATTCTTCTTCATCGTCCCAATCATCATCTAGGTCTTCTTCATCGTCCCATTCGTCGTCTTCATCGTCGCTTTGGGTATCTTCCCAATCGTCGTCTTCAATTCCTAATATCATATCGATTTTTTTGTCTATTTCTGTTTTGGCATCGCTTTCGTTATTGTCATCACTATCATCTTCTTCTGGCTCTTTGTTTTTGGTTTGTTTTTTTCTTGTTCTCTTGGTTGTTTTTTTAGGTTCTTGCTCTTGGCTTTCTACTTCTGCGATTTCTTCCATATCTTCTTGCTCGAAATCTTCTTGTTCTTCTATTTTTTCAAATGGGATGTATTCTGATAAGTCTCTCTCATATTCTTCGGTAACACATTTATAAAATACCTCATAGATTTTTTTCATTCCCTCTATTCTCCAGTAATTCGGATTGATGATTGTTACTGGTAAATTTAATATTTTTATTTCAGAATCGAATTTTTTTGATTTGGTTTCTAAGGTTTTTAGATAATCTATATTGTATAATTCTGAGTAGGATTTTTTGGTTATTTTTTTTGTAATTTCTTTTAATAGTAAGGTATATAGATTATTGATTTGTTCTAGGTCTTCTTCTAAATTGTTACAGGCTTCTTCCATTAATTTACTATGTTCTTCTTCCCCATTGACTGCTGTTAATCTCTCATTGTCTAAGAATTGAATTAAGTATTCTTTTATGGCTCCTATAAATTCAAGTTTACTTTTTGAATCTTTTATATTTTTTTTGTGCTTATCACTTTTTATGGTGTTGTTTTTTATTTCGGTAAATAATTTGTTTGTTTTTTCATATATGCTAGTTAATATTTCGGTTTCTCTTTTTTGGATATAAATACTTAACGTAATTGCTTTTGTCATTACTTTTATATTAAATGGGATTTTTTCTTTTTCTCCATTTTTTTCTATTTTTTGTTTTAGTTCTTTTTCTATGTCATCTGTTTCTGCTTCGATAAATTGTTTTGCTTTTTTTTCATAATTGATGTCTATATCTTTATAATTGTCTAGGGTTTGATTTAATTTTTTATTGTATTGGCTTTCGATATTTCTTCTTTCTCGCTCACAAATTGTTCTGACTTTGCTTTTTTCATTAAATTCGGTTATGACTTCTACAAATTGTTGTGCATTTTTTTTGATTTCTTCATCTATGTTTTGAATGTTGTTATTTACATTGGTTAGTTTTTTTTGTATTGTTTCTGCATTTTCGTCAATATTTTGAATGATATTGGCTCTTTCTTCTTGGTATTTGTTGTTTTTTTTGTCTAACGTTTCTTGCGTTTTTTGTATTTCTCTTATTTGATTTGCAATTAAGTCATATTCTTGCATTATGGTTTCTTCTTCGTCAGAAATGTTTTTGTATTTTTCTAGACATTCTACTAATTCACAGTAATCTTGAAAATTTGTTTTTAGGTTGTTTTTCATGTTGTAGCCAAACATTTGGTTAAAATACCTTTCTAAGACGATTGCATTTCTCTCATACATAAATTTATCCCTCCAAATTTCTTAATGCTATTATATACACATTTTTTGTAAATGTAAAGTAAATCATAAAATTATTTTTAGTTTGCTCATCTTGCTGTTTTTTATACGGTTGAGACCGGGTTTTAATTGGTATGTCAATTAAAACCCGGTCCTTTTTTATCCTGTTTTATGCTTTGCGATTAAATTAATTTATGTCTTCTTCGATCTATTGCATAACTACTTCCCATAACGGCTTTTACAGCATGTTTCACTTGTGCTGCTGTATCGCCAATTTCTAGTATATTAGCAAATCGTCCTTTATCCGCAACAACTACTGCTATAGAAATAGAGGTCAGTGGAAATTTTTCGATAATTCCTTTTCGATTGGCTACTTCAATATAGCCATTTTTTCTATCTTTTTCATTATAAAATCTGGTTACCCCACTATCAAAGTTATAGATAATATCTTGACATAGATTTTCAATATCTTTATATGGAACGATTGCTACAAAATCATCTCCACCAATATGACCTACAAATCCATTTCCATAATCATGGACTGCCTTTACGATAATATTGGCTGTATATTCTATGATTTGGTCTCCCTTCAAAAAACCATAAACATCGTTATAGGCTTTAAAATTGTCTAAATCTAAATATAAAATTGAAAATTCTTCATTTTTTATGAGATGTTTTTTTAATTCTGAATTGATTTGTACATTTCCTGGGAGCCCTGTTAATGGACTCATTCTCCTATTAATAGTGAGAAGTCTCGTTAAATTTTTTACGGTGTAATATAAATATCCTTCATCTACTGGTTTTTTGATAAAATATTCTATAGATTCGTTTAATACTTTCATTCTATGGTCTCTGGAACCATTTGATGAAACTACAATTACTGGTGTTATAGTATTGTCTTCGTCTTTTCTGATTTTTCTACAAACATCTATTACATCGATTTTAATAGCATCTTCGTTGATTACGATAAGAGATGGTATGTTTTTTAAGGCAATATCAATTTGCTCTGTTTTAACACTAATAAATCTATATTCCGTATCATCTCTAAATAGCTCTCTAAATACTACGATAGAAGACTCGTCATCGTCAATTATATATACTTCATTTATCATTGTTATTACTCCTTAGTATATTTTACTCTTGAAGTTTCCGTTAATCCATTTATGTTATAAACTACTACTGTTAATCTGTTTTCTCCATCTTCTAAATTTATGTTAGTTGAATATTCTGTTCCGGTTATTTCTTCTGTTAAAGTTTCATTGGAATTTAAGGTGATTTCTATTTTAGCTAAACCTTGATCATCTGTTGCTTTGATAGCAAATATTTCTCCATTGGTTACAATATCAATTACTGGCTTATTGTCCCCAATTACTTTTTGTGTTTTGATGGTTTCATTTCCTTCTACATCAACTGCAACAATGGTTAAAGTGTGAGTTCCTTCTAATACATCAATTAGTCTTACATCTCTTACATCATTGATAGTAAATTGCTCTGCATTTTGTTCATCGTCGTCCCAGTAGTACATTACATAGTTGATATTAATTTCACTTTCTGTGGTTGCCTGAATTTTATTTTCTACTTGTTCTAAAGTTATGGTTGGCTTTCTCTCTACCTCAAAAGAACTACTGTAAGATGAAGATATTCCATTGATATCTTCTGCTGTTATGGCTATCGTAGAGGAGCCTACTGGCAATTCTACTTCTTGTTGTATTTCAGTTTGACTATTTCCATTGATTTGTACTGGGTCTTCATTGTTTAGGGTATAGGTAACATTTACAAGTTCTTTATCATGTGTTACCACTATATTAATGATAGAGGCATTTTCTCTTTCTATGGTAATAACTGGTTTTGTACTTGCTTCTGATACAATACTATTATTGAAGTTATTTGATAAGTTTTTATAGTATGAATAAGCGCCTGTTGATGTTAAACCAATTCCAAATATAATTAAAATAATAGCAAATACCATAATAATGGAGTGTATGCTTGACCTTTTTTTCTTGGTTTGTCTTTCTACTGATAATATTTGATTCATTATTTTTACCTTCCTTTTCCCCTCTTGCTACGTCTTTTTAAATTATAACATAACACTATTTTCTTGTAAATAATTTTATTTAAAAATTTGAAGCCAATATTTTCTAAAGTGAATCGTTAAATTTATAAAAGAGAGGAAAATATTAGTTTAATTTCCTCTCTTTGATTTTATTATAATACAAATTTTTTAATTAATAGAATTCCTGCTGCTAATACAACTAAGATAATCGTTCCTCCTGTTACGTAGAAAATGATATTGTCTGCTAAACCTGTTGATATGGATAGTAGAACACTTGCA
>CALXRH010000023.1 GCA_944390625.1 uncultured Clostridia bacterium | reverse complement strand
ATCTTCTTTCTTTTTGTTTTTTGGTATTGTATCATAAAGCAAAGTGGTTGTCAAAATATTTTAGATTGAATTAATCCTGTATTTTATAAATTTCGGCCCCTAAGTTTTTTAATTTCTCATCTAAATTTTCATATCCTCTTAAAATATATTCGATATTATCTACTTTTGTGGTACCTTTTGCAACAAGTCCTGCTAAAACTAAGCTAGCTCCTCCTCTTAAATCTGTTGCTTGAACTTTAGTACCATATAATTTTTTGGTTCCTTTTATGACAGCTGTTTTTCCTTCTATATTAATTTTTGCTCCCATTTTTTGAAGTTCTCCCATATATTTGTATCGATTTTCAAATATATTTTCTACAATTACCGATGTTCCTGAGGCTAAGCATAGACAAGAGGCTATAATGGCTTGCATATCAGTTGGAAAACCTGGGTATGGCATGGTTCTAATATCGGTTCCTTTTAGTCTTTTTGGAGCTTTTAATTCGACTTCGTTTTCTTTGATTTGCATTTTGCATCCTATATGAGCCAATTTATCTAAAAGTGGGGCTATATGATTTACATTTACTTTTTTTAAGTTGATTTCCCCTCCTGTGATGGCCGCAGCACATAGCAAAGTTCCTGCTTCAATTCTGTCTGGCATGATATTGTAGCTTACTTCTTTTAATTTTGTAACTCCTTGTATTTTTATAATATTACTGCCAGCTCCACTTATTTTTGCTCCCATTTTGTTTAAGAAGTTTTGTAAATCAATAATTTCCGGCTCCATAGCTGCATTGATAATGGTAGTTACGCCTTTTGTTAAAACAGAAGCTAACATGATATTTTCTGTTGCTCCGACACTCGGAAAATCTAAGTTTATTTCAGTAGGTTTAATTTCTTCTGTTTCACATTTTATTTTTCCAAAGTTTTGGTTGACTGCTATTCCTAATTTTTCAAATCCTTTTAAATGTAAATCAATTGGTCTTGAACCTATGTCACATCCTCCCGGATAAGAAAAAGTAACTTTCTTATATCTTCCAAGTATGGCTCCTGCAAAAATAACAGAAGAACGCATTTGCCTCATTAAATTTTCTGGTATTTCAAAATTGGTTATATTGCTAGAATCGATAACTATCTTATTTTGATTTTTCTTTACTTTACATCCTAAGCTTTTTAAAATTTCTATCATCATTTGTGTATCATGAATGTTGGGAACATTATAAAGTTTGGTTATACTTCTATTTAAAACACTAGCTGCCATTATGGGAAGCGAAGCATTTTTAGAACCTGAGACAAATGTTTCTCCTTGTAATTTTTTGCCTCCTTCAATTATGTAACTTGACATTTTTCACACTTTCCTTTCATAAAGTACTTTTTTATGCTATATTTTATGAATTCTTGGTAGAAATTGTTACTTTATGAAATAAACAGGTCGTATTTTTAGATAACGAGACGGAGAAAAATATATTTTTCTCCGTCTCCAAATTAATTTATATTTCTGCTCCGCTTATGATATTTTGTGGTTCTATAATCTCTCCTAATGCTTTTGAAAATTCTCTTAATAAAACTATTTTTATTGTGGTATCTTTTCCATTAATGTATTCATCGATTAAGTTCTTCAGTTTTCTTAAGTTTCTCGTTTCTTCTTTGGCTACTTCTGGATTTTCTCTTGCTCTAGTCGTAATTTTTTCTTTGATCGCTACAATATCTTCATTGGCTGCACAAGAAATTCTTTGGAACATTTGGAAAGAATCATAATATTTTAAGATTGGGATATTACTACACTCTTTATCTAATCTTTCATAGAATTGTTCCATTTTCATTGGGATACATTTAAAGATATCATCTGCTTTTTCTTTATATTCTTTTTCTAATAATTGTTCATTTAGTTCGTTAAATCTTACTAAAATTTCTTCCATTTCTTCATTTGAATATTGATTTTCGTCTCTAATAACTACTTTACCTAATTCCTCATCTACATTAGGGCAGTATTTTGAATGAAGAGAAGCTAAGTTCATTCCATTGATAAATACTGTTTTTAATGTTTGAATATCATGACTAATTAGTTTGCTTTTTGAAAAATAAATGAAATATTCAAATAGTTTCACAATATCGATTAATTCTAATTCACCACTTTTTACTTCTTCTAAAGTTCCTTCTACTATTTCAGTAAATTTATCATCTGGTAATTTCCAATATTCTTCCACAAGAATTTTTTTGTAAGATGGTACTTTTTTAGATTTTGGACTAGAATTGATGGCTTCCATGTCGGTTTTGAATATTTTCATGTCAAATATTCTGGTTCTAACATAGTATTCTATAAATTTAAAGAATCGGTAATCTGATTTAAAGTTATAATAATAATTACCATCAAATTCTTTGATATAGAATTGCCTATTATCCATTAAAACTCTTGAAGAAACTAAAACGGATTTGTATTCTTCATTATCTTGAATGTTTTTAAATTTTTCTTTTGTGATTTTTCCTGCTTTTATTTCAAATGATACAGCAATGGTAAATATAAGCATGGTTTGCATAATTCGATAATTGGTATTTGGGTAAAGCTCACTTACTTCTTCAAAAATTTTACTAAAATCGTTTAAAGCGTGTTTTAAAATACGTAAATTTCTTGTTCCACTCTTTTTAAAGGTGGTTATGATTAATTTTGTATTTTCTCTTAGAAATCGAATTAAGTCTTTGTTTGACTCATATCGGATTAAGATTCCATTTATAATATAGTCAAATTGTGGTGCATATTCAAAAGTTTCTCCAATTAATTTTTCTTTGATTCTTTCGTAATCGATGGCTTTGTCAAAAACATGCTCTATTTTTTCTTGAATTTTTTCCACCATTGGCTTGTCATCTGTTTTGCTTAGTTCTCCTTGCTTATCTAAAAGATAGGTAGCAATAAAGGTTTTCATCTCTAAATTGCTGTTTTTTATTTTGGTGGATAATTCTTTTTCATTACAAATAATGATTGTTTTGATATGGTCATGTTCAACAAAATTATTGATATAACCTAAAATATCAAT
>CALXRH010000022.1 GCA_944390625.1 uncultured Clostridia bacterium | reverse complement strand
CATATTCTGCATTACTTTCTTATTATGCTAGTGGAAGTACATTAAGTGAGAGTGAATATGTATTAGATGCCTTAGGTGCAGAAAATGGAAATGGAATTACAACCAACAAAACAACAGGAACCGTAACCTATAATGGAAAAACCTATAATATTAGTGAATTATTAGGAAATTCCAATGAGCAAAATGCTTTTGCAAACAATAAATTAACGCAAATAACCGATTCACCATTATTAACCGAAAATGAAAATATCAGAATGGTATTACAAGAAGAAACAGAAGATGGAAAGACACTTCAAGCAGTAATTCCAGTAGGATTTTACTATGTAGATGGGACTATATCAGGAGGAATGGTAATTTCCGATGTGAACGGAGATGACATCAATAACAGTAAAGGTGGAAACCAATTTGTATGGGTACCAAGTGATGGAGAATATTTAACTTATGAAAAAGAAAATGAATTGGCTGAGACCTGGAAAGAAAAATATGCAAAAAATAGCTCTGGAGAATATGTAAATTATCAATATTGGTATACAAATTATACGAAAACAGTAACGGACGACGAGGGTAATCCAAATACTGTCTATGAGCCTGTTAAAGGTACTTGGACAGATAATGGCGGAGATTTAGCAAGTGTACAAAAATACGGAGGATTTTATGTAGCAAGATTCGAGGCAGGAGTGCCAAATGAAACATTTTATTCGACAGAAGATGGAGCAGATTATGTAAAAACTTCTGTAAAAAATATAGATACATTAAGTCCAGTAAGTAAAAAGAATACATTTAGTTGGAATTATATAACACAAGAAAAAGCAGTAACGGTATCTGCTAAAATGTACCAAGATAGCACATCTGTTACCAGTAGCTTAATCGATAGTTATGCATGGGATACAATCGTAGAATGGATGGAAAAAAACCAAGCAGGAATTGCTAAAAATTGTACTAATAAAGGAAATTATACAAATTCAACATTTACTGTAAACAATGGATTATATGCTTATCATAGACTAGAGAGCTTAACAGCAGAGGCTACTCGTATCAATAACCTAATTGATAAAGGAGAAACGGAAGGAACTAAATATAGTGCCGGAGGATGGAATGCAAGTATCTATAAAACAGGAGGGTCTTTAACCTTAGGATATGACAATTCTATTACGCAAGAAGAAAATAACAATTATGGTTTTGCTGGTTTTGAATTTAAAAACCCAACCTATTATTACTATAATTTATATAAGGAAATTCAAACAGGTTCAGCAGAAGAGACAAAAATCAACAACATTTATGATATGGCAGGAAACATGTGGGAATGGACAACAGAAACCGGAAACCCAGATGGAACTAGTGATACCCGTGCTGTTCTTCGTGGTGGTGGCTTCAATTACAGTGGCTCCGGCAATCCAGTTTGCTACCGCGGCGGTAGCCCTAGTACTGGCGGTTACGACGCCAACATCGGGTTCCGTGTCGTGCTTTACATAAAGTAGCACTGACCACAGTTAACCCGAAATCGATCTTGTCAAGGTTGGTGTGTAAATTTTTTATCCTATTTTTAGTACTAAACTGCTGCGAAGCAGCAGTGGAACGAATGTTGAGAAAAGTAAAAGAATTGAAAAAAGAGAAAACCTCTGATATAATATAATTATGCAAACTTAGTTGCAAATATATTATGTTGGAGGGATTTTTTTATGACGAATGAACAATTACTAGAGAAATTAAGTCGAGACATGAAAATGAGAAACTTTTCACCCTATACATATGATACATACATGCGAAAAACAAAAGAAATGTAAAATATTTTAATAAACCATTAAAAGAAGTAACAATAGAGGAACTAAGAAACTTTCTGTATGAATATTTATTAATAGAAAAAGAATTATCAGATAGGACAGTGAACTATTACAACAGCATAATAAGATTTGTATATGAAGTAACATTAGATAAATTAATAAATAAAAAACAAATACCAATGAGAAAAAAGAAAAAACGGTATATAAAGTGTTAACTAAAGAGTTAAGCACTTTTTTTAATGTCTGTGATAATTTTAAATTCTGAACAATTTTTATGTTAGTATATGGATCTGGATTAAGAATAGGAGAAGTAGCGAATTTAAGAGTAGAAGATATAGACAGCAAAAAGATGAGAATATTAGTAATTGAACCTTAAATTTTATAACAGGTTTTCATGATTAAAGAGAAAAATATATTTTTTCCGTGTTCTAATTTTTAAATAAATAGTATAAAATGAAAAAGAATGCATATAATATAATGTACTACAAAATAATACTACGTATTGACAAAGTGTTACAAAAATGTTATAATGTATTATGTGAAAGGAAGTGATTGTATGGCTCAAGTGAATTTAAGTGTTAGAATTGATGAAAAAGATAAAAAGAATTTTGAATTATTTTGTAATGAAACTGGAATGAATGTATCAGTTGCAATCAATATGTTTATAAAAGCGGTATTAAGAGAACATAAATTGCCTTTTGAGGTAACGACAGATCCGTTTTATAGTGATAAAAATATTCAATATCTTGGAAAAAAAGTCAACGATATAAACGAAGGAAAAGCTAAATTTGTAGAACATGAATTAGTAGCAGATGATGATGAATAGACTGAAAATTTTATGGGAAGAAAGAGCTTGGGATGAGTATTGCTATTGGCAATAGATAAAGATTCGGTAAAAATAATTTCGTGCAAAGGGCTTTATGAATAGTAAGATGTAAAAATATGCAATATTAGAAATTTAAAAGTAAAAAATTATAGGTTAAAACATAAAAACTAGAAAATGAACCATTTAAAACATGAAAATACTAAATACTTTAGCTGAATTTTTAGTAGCTCAACTACCATAAAAAACGAAACAGCATTTTATAGTGGAAGAAAATGCAAATGAGGCATTCTAATGGAAAAAGCCTTGACAAATCCAAAAATAAATGTTAAACTATAATTAGTTAAATCACGATTTAATAAATCAAGATTTAACTAATTATAATTTTTTAGGAGGAAATCTCATGTTCATAGGAAGAGAAAAACAACTAAAATTTTTAGAAGAAAGATACCAAAACGGAAAATTCGAATTTATAGTAATCAGAGGAAGAAGAAGAATCGGAAAATCAACCCTAATCAAAGAATTCTGCAAAAACAAAAAAGACGTTATTCTTTACTTAGCACAAGAAAGAAACCGAAAAGATAGTTTAGTATTATTTTCAAAAGTGGTCAACCAATACTTAAAAAACATGGCAACATACCAAGACTTCCAAGATTTATTAATTGATATTTTTGAAAAAAGCAAGAAAAAAAGAATCATTTTAGTGATAGACGAATTCCCATATCTTGCCAATTCTGATAAAAGTATTATGTCCATTTTACAAAACTTAATCGATGAATATAAAGACAAATCCAAACTATATCTCATCATTTGTGGTTCCTCCATCAGTTTTATGGAAGATGAAGTATTAGCCTATAAGGCACCCTTATATGGAAGATGTACAGGGCAAATGAAAATCGAGCAACTTTACTATAGTGACATGAAAGAATTTTTTAAAAACTATTCAAATGAGCAAAAAATTATATTATATAGTATATTTGGTGGAGTTCCTGCCTATTTAGAAACCATCAATCAAAAAGAAAACATCGAAAAAAATATCATAGATAATTTTATGGAAATCAACAGTTTTCTATATGAAGAACCAGATGCTCTACTAAAAGAAGAACTTAGAGAACCAGCAACTTACAATAGTATCATCGGAGCAATTGCCAATGGAGCTAGCAAAATAAATGAAATATCTACTAAAATCGGAATGGAAAAAGACAAAGTAGCAGTATATTTACAAAAACTAATTTACCTACAAATCGTAAAAAAAGAAAATCCAATAACAGACGAGGTTATGAGCAAAAAAAGTATCTATAGCCTAAATGACAATCTTTTTAAATTTTGGTATCGATTTATTGCTAATAATAAAACTCTAATCGAATTTAATGATAACAAAAAACAAGTGTATCAAACGTTAATTTTACCAAATTTAAATGATTACATTGGTCACATATTTGAAGACATTTGTAAAGATTATATGTTATTACACATAAGTACAAATAAAATTCCTTTTGTATTTAACCAAATAGGAAGATGGTGGGGAACAAACAGTATAACCAAAACAGAAGAAGAAATCGATATTGTTAGCTTTACCAATGACAATAAAAATGCTTTTTTTGTCGAATGTAAATGGAAAAATGAAAAAGTAGGAATTAATGTTTTAAAAGAACTAATAAGAAAATCTGAATTATTGCCCCAATTTCAAAATAAATTTTACGGAATTTTTAGCAAAAGTGGTTTTACACAAGAACTAAAAGACTATGCTGTGCAAAACAATATCTATTTATATGACCTAGATGATTTATATCAATAGATCTCTTAAGAAAAAACGTACTAAAACATAAAATCGGCAAAACAATAGTGTAATAACTGGGGACGCAGTCAAAAAATATATTTTTTGACTGCGTCCCCAAAAATATAATCGCTAAACATACAAAGTCCTATTATTACGATAAATAACAAACCCAGGCTTACTGCCACTAGGCTTTTTAACAAAAGAAACCTTACAAAAATCCACAGGAACATGCGAAGAATTTTTAGCTTTACTATGTTTTGCTGCAAGCTTTGCGGCTTCAAGCAAAATTTCTTCTGGTACTGCTTCATTTGGCTTAGTTCTCAAAATAACATGGCTTCCATGAATATCTTTTGTATGAAACCAAATATCATTTTTATTAGCAAATTTACAAGTTAAATAATCATTTTCTTTATTATTACGACCAACCAAAATGGTATAGCCACCTACGATATATTTCAAAGGATTAAAAGAAGCCAACTTATTTTTAGTTAAAGGTTTTGCTTTCTTATTTTTTCGTTGATTTTTACTATTTTTTTTCCATTTTAAAGAATCAGCAAATATACTATTTTCGGAAATTTCTTCATAAACTTCTTCCACATCTGCTAAAGTTTGTCAAGCCTCTAATTCATAAATAACACTTTCAATATACTCAATATCTTGAATCGTTTCTTGTTTTTGCACTGTAACAACTTCAAGTGCATTTTTTAACTTAGAATACTTTTTAAAATATCTTTTAGCATTATAAGAAGGCAAATACTTTTTATCAAGTGGTATGGTAATTAATTCATTATTATTATAATAATTTTCTAATTCGATATGATTCAAATTTTGATTCGGAATTTTATATAAATTAGAAGTTATCAATTCACCATATAACCTGAATTTATCCATATCTTTACATTCAGCAAGTTTATCATCTATATTTTTCAAACGTTTTTCATATTTTTTTAAAGTTGCTAAAATTAAGTTCAAAATACTATTTCGATAATTTTTAAATAATTCGGCATTTTCCTTTTCAAAATAAAAATTATCCATAGCAAAATTAAGATGATAGGGCTCCAAATTTTCCTTAGAAGAGTTAAAAATAAAATAATCTTTTTTGTCCTCAGTTAAAAAAATTTCTAAAGAAGTAGAATGAATAATTTCATTGACTTTTTGATAAAGAAGCTCTAGAGCATCTTTTGAAATATCGGTTATATTTAATTTTTTTAGAATATTTTGTACAAAAGACATACTAATTCCATTAAAAGTATTAGAAATTATTTTATCAAGCTTAAAATTAGAAATTGCAAGATTGTCAATATTTTGTACTTGGAGCATAATCGATTCTGCAAGCCTAGGTTCTATTTTGGCATAAAAATCATCGAAATTTTTTAATTCCAAAAAACTATACTTTTTTGTTTCCGGAAAAAAATAGCGAGCTGTTGGGTAAATATCTCGATTCGAATGTTCTTCAACCGTTGTATGGCGCATACTATCAATAATAATATTATTTTCATTGGTTAAAATAATATTACTATGTTTTCCCATAAGTTCTATAATCAGTTTTTTGTAAATGGGTTTATTCGGATTTTCATTATTTTCTAATTCCATAAATATAATACGTTCTAAATCTACAGTATCAATATTTTTAATTTTAAATCCAATTAAATGTTTTCTCAGTAACATACAAAAATTAGGAGCAATTGCTGGATTTTTTTGTGGATGAGATGTTAAATGTAAGCGACAAGAAGAAGCAGAAATACAGCTAAGCAGAGCAAGATTGGTGCCTTTTCCATACAAACCCAATACAATGGTATTTTTATCTGGTTCATAAACTTTGTCTATTTTATAACCAACCATATTTTTTAATTCTTGTGTAATTGACTTTGTTACAATTCCGTCAAAAGCCATAAGAGACCTCCTAAAAAGTAAATCATATTCCCTATTTTAGCACGAAATACAGCCAATAGCAAGCCATTTGACAAAATACAACAAAAAATGCTATAATAAGACCGTCTGATAAAAAAGGAGATTAATAAAATTTATGGAACCAGAAAATAAAAAAGTAATATCCATCCGATTAGTTTATGTGATATTATTTTTAATAGGAATCATAGTAGCAATAGGATTTGGAATAAAATATTACAAAACATATCAAAATAATAATATACTTCAAAATAACATAGGAATGGTCGAACAAGAAAACTTACAATTAGCAAGTAGAACCACACAAGAACCTGTAAGCTCAAGAGCAGAAGAATTATCCCGAAATAAAGAGACCACAGACTTAAACAGTGAAGAAAAAGCCCAAGTTACAAACACAGATGAGATGGACGAAAATAATATAAAAGCAACCAATGCAGAAAATAAGAAAGAGAGTATAAGCAATGAGGAAAATGAAGAGGAAGCAAACTATATTTCCATCCAAGAAGTCAAAATATCGAAAAATATGGATTTAACGGTAAGAACAGGTTTATCCAAACAAGATTTTATAAGCTTAATAGCAGGAGTAAAGCAAGATACTTCAGGATTTTTTGAAGAAAATGCAGAAAAAATATATGACTTATGTGAGCAGTACTCTTTAAACGAAATATTCTTCTGTGGCATTATATCAGCAGAATCTGGTTGGAATATAGCGCAAAATCATCGTAAAACTCATAATTATATTAGTTTAATGTCCAACGGAAAATTAATTCGTTATTCTTCTGTAGAAAGTGGATTAACCGAAGCAGCTAGAGTATTACATACCAATTACTTAAGTAAAGGTGGAAAATATTACTACGGAAAAACATTATCAGCTGTAAAGACTAAATTTTGTCCAGCGTCTAGTACTTGGGTAAATTTAGTTTATGGCAGAATGAGTCAAATTGTAAAATAGAAATACCATTCCAATTTTAAACTTTTTCAAAATAGGTGTAAAAAATGTCATTAAAAGAAATAATAAAAGGGAACAAAAACCAATTACTAAAATACCGATATATTTTAATGTTAGTATTGGGAATCATTATTATATTGTTAATTATATGGATAGGAATTATTGTAAAGGCAAAGCAAAATAAAAACAATAGCAATAATAATAACAATAACAACCTATTAGCAAACGAAGAAAGTGAAGAGGAAAAGCAAATATTTCTAGAATTACAAAAAAAGAAAAAAGAAGAAGAACGAGCTAGAGAAAAGCAAGAAGAAGAAAATGCAAAAGGAATTATTTATTTAACATTTGACGATGGACCTAGTGCAGATATCACACCACAAATACTAGAGATATTAGAACAAAAAAACATAAAAGCAACCTTTTTTGTAGTTCATTATAATGAAGAAAACGAAAAACTTGTCAAACAAGAAGATGAAAAAGGGCACACAGTAGCATTACATGGATATTCCCATTCTTATTCCGAGGTCTATTGTTCACAAGAAGCTTGTATGGAAAACTTTAAAAAAATACAAGACCAAGTATATCAAACAACAGGGAAAAAATCCAATATCATAAGATTCTTAGGAGGAAGTTCTAACACCATAAGCAAAAAATATTGTGAAGGAATTATGACAGAATTAACCGGGAAAGTACTACAAGAGGGATATAAATATTTTGATTGGAATGTAGATTCCGATGATGCAGGTGATGCCAAAACGAAGGAAGATGTATATAAAAATGTAATAGAAGGACTAAAAGAAAACAGAAAAAATGTTGTTTTAATGCATGATTTTTCGAATAATCAAAAAACGGTAGATGCCTTATCTGCTATTATTGATTATGGCATAGAAAATGGTTTTGTATTTCGAAAAATAACAGA
>CALXRH010000021.1 GCA_944390625.1 uncultured Clostridia bacterium | reverse complement strand
TTTTTACACCTAAAAATAGTGCTCCACCATAAGACTTATAATCCAAGCTTTTCGAAAATCTTTTAATTGCTGGAAGACATGGAAGTGTTGCAATTGTAGATAAAATATTTTTCATTAAACTTTCTTTTAAGCTTCTTTTTACGAATTTTCCTAGGCCTTCTACGGCTTTTAAAAATACGTTTCCTGTAAATCCATCGGTAACGATGCTATCTACTTCTCCTGTAAATGCATCTCTTCCTTCTACATTTCCAATAAAATTGATATTTAATTCCTCTGCCTTTTCTTTTAATAATTGATAACTTTCTTTGGTGAGTTCATTTCCCTTTGTTTCTTCTGTTCCTATATTTAATAATCCGATTCTTGGATGTTCTACTCCAAAGGTATTTCTGATATAAATACTTGACATTTGAGCAAATTGTAATAAGTTGATTGGTTTGCAGTTGGTATTGGCTCCTGAATCGATTAAAACAAGCCTACTTTTGTATGCTGGTAAAATTCCTGCTAATGCTGGCCTATCTATTCCTCTGATTCTACCAACCAATAGCGTTGCTCCAGCAAGTAGTGCTCCTGAATTACCAGCAGAAATAAATACATCTCCTTCTCCATTTTTTAACATATTAAATCCTACTACCATAGAGGAATCCTTTTTATGTTTGATACTTTCAGTTGGTCCATCTTCCATCTCTATCGTTTCAGTTGCGTTTTTTATGATAAGCCTTGGCGATATTTCACTTAAAGTTTTCCCATAAAATTCTTTGACTTTTGCTTCGATTACTTCTTGTTTTCCAATTAAGACCACTTCTGCCTTAACTTGATTGATCGCATTAACCGCCCCCTTTATATTGGCATCTGGTGCATTATCTCCTCCCATTGCATCTAGAAGTATTTTCATGATTAATTACATCCTTTCATTTGATTTTATTAAATATATTCCTATTTTAGTATGGTTTTGATAAAAAAGCAATAGATTTATGTTTTTTTACTCCTTTTCTTCTCCATCTTTATTTTGCTATTTTTATAATTTCCTCTGCTACATTTCTTCCATTTCTTGCAGCCCAAGCAACGGTTCCTATCGTTCCTACTACATCTCCTCCTGCAAATACTTTTGGATTTGATGTTCTGTAATTTTCATCAATTTTAATATAATTTTTTGCTGTTAATTCTAATCCTAACTCT
Source organism: uncultured Clostridia bacterium (assembly GCA_944390625.1). Lineage (GTDB taxonomy): Bacteria > Bacillota > Clostridia > TANB77 > CAG-508 > CAG-269. The sequence goes on along the minus strand of CALXRH010000021.1, from coordinate 3,440 downwards.
TTTACAAATTCGTCTGGTTTGGATCCTAAAGCCATTACAACATAATCTGTATTTAATGTATAATTGCTTCCTTCAATATTGACTGGTACTAGTCTTTTTTCCCCTTCTTTTTGCACTAATTTTGTTTGGATCAATTCTACATTTTCTACTTTTTTGTTTCCATTTATTTTTACTATATTATGCTGAAACAATATTTCTATTCCCTCTTTTTCAGCATCTTGTACTTCTTTTTCTTCTGCTGGCATTTGTTCTTTTGCTCTTCGATAGACAATGCTTACCTTTTTAGCTCCTAATCTTTTTATCGTTCTTGCTGTATCTATTGCTACATTTCCTCCACCATTGACTAATACTGTTTTTCCTTGGTAATTAGGATGATTTTTAAATTCTAATAGTTCATTTCCTCCGTAGACTCCTTCTAAATTTTCTCCTTCAATTCCCATTTTAGAAGGAACATTAGCTCCAAATGCTAAATAGATATAATCATATTGTTTGATTAGTTCTTCTAATTTTAAATTGTCACCTAATTTTTGGTGATATTTAACTTCTACTCCTAAATCCAATATTTTTTGAATGGTATCTCTTACAATATCTTTGGATAGTCTAAATTCTGGTATTCCATAAACTAATAAACCACCTAAAAAGTCATATCTTTCATAAATGGTAACTTTTATACCTTTTTTGGCCAAAAAAGCCGCACAAGTTAATCCTGATGGCCCGCCACCCACAATGGCAACTTTTTTGTCTAAAAATTCTTTTTGCTCTTCTTTTTTTATTTTTAAATGATTTTGAATAGCATAATCTCCAACAAATGCTTCTAAATCTCCTATGCTTACAGGATCTCCTTTTATGCCTCTAACACAAACGCCTTGACATTGTTTTTTATGAGGACATATTCTTCCACAAACTGCTTGTAAAACAGTTGTATTGGTTAAAATATCATAGGCTCTCTCATAGTTTCCTTCTTTTATCTGTTTGATAAATTCTGGAATGTCATTGTTAAGTGGACATCCTTTGTTAGCACATGGTTTTATTTTGCAATTTAAACAATAATCTGATTTTTCTTTTATTTTTTGGTTCATGTTGGTTTGTTTCCTTTCATTTTATCATTTATTTAGTTCTTGTTCTTTTTTTAGAACTTGTTTTAAGTCATGGATAAAATCTATTTTTTTAGTTTCATCTCTAAGCAGTGCTGCTGGGTGCCATGTAGGCATATAGAAAATCCCTTTTTTTTCTACCCATTTTCCTCGACTAGCTGTTATTTTATATTCTGGTTCTAAAATATTTTGCAAAGAGATTCTGCCAAGTAATACAATGATCTTTGGTTTTATAATCATTACCTGATTTCTTAAATAATTTATACAGCTTGAAACTTCATCTGGTTCTGGGTCTCTGTTATTTGGTGGTCTACACTTTACTATATTGGCTATATAGACTTTTTCTCTTTCAATACCTAAAGCATCCAATGCTTTATTCATCAACTGTCCTGCTTTTCCGACAAATGGTATTCCTTGGGTATCTTCGTCTGCTCCTGGACCTTCTCCTATAAACATGATTTGGGCTTTTTCATTTCCTACGCCAAATACGATGTTTTTTCTATTTTTACATAGTTTACATTGATTACAATTTTGAATTGCTTGTTGTAGTTCTTCCATTTTTTCGTACATATTATCACCATTTTTGTTTTTTCTTATTGTATCAAATTTGATTTTCAATATCAATATTTTTTGTAAAAAATAACTTATTATATCAATGGTTTATGTTATTGTTCGTAACATTTTTCGACAAAACTCATAATCTATTAAGAGGTGAAGAAAATGTTTATCAATACTTTCATTTTAGCAATATCTAGTAGTATAGACTCACTTGGCATTGGTATTACATATGGAATGAAAAGAACAAAATTATATAAATCAGATAAATTAATTTTATTTGCTATTTCTTTTTTTATCACATTAGTTTCTGGTATAATAGGCACTACTTTAAAAACTATATTACCTACGAATATTTGTGATTTTATTGGTTCTTCGATTTTGATTTGTATGGGAATTTTTATTATCATACAAACCAACGAAAAGGAGTTATCTTTTGACTTAGATCATTCAAATGATATTAATTATAAGGAGGCTTTATTATTAGGTTTAGCACTTTCTTTGGATAGTGTGTGTATTGGGATTGGTGCTGGAACAATTGGCATTCATATTTATGCTTTTTCGTTTTTTACAGCTTTTTTACAATATGTTTTTTTGAGCTTAGGAAATTTTTTAGGCGTACATTTGGCTCATTGTAAATTGGTTCCGCAAAGTGTATGGACTAAAATTTCAGGAATTCTTTTGATTTTAATTGGGTTAATTAAATTCTAGAAATACGTTGTATAAAAATGATTCTTTTGAGAGATAATATATTTACGAACGTAAAAGCGTATGCTATAATATCATTATATGGAATTTGGAGGTATTTAAAATGAGAAATGTAAATGTAACTAATTTTAGAAAAGATATCTATAAATTATTAGAAAGTGCAATTAAATATAATGAACCAATTAATATATCCACCAAAAGTGGAAATGCCGTTGTCTTATCAGAGGACGATTAAATTATAGTAAAAAGCAAAAGGTCTAACTTTTACCTTTTGCTTTTTTATTTATTATTCAATAATATCTGCAACAACACCAGAACCAACTGTTCTACCACCTTCACGAATAGCGAATCTTAATCCTTTTTCGATAGCGATAGGTGTAATTAGTTCGATTGTCATAGATACGTTATCTCCTGGCATAACCATTTCTGTTCCAGCTTCTAGTTCAATAACACCAGTAACGTCTGTTGTTCTGAAATAGAATTGTGGTCTATATCCATTGAAGAATGGTGTATGACGTCCACCTTCTTCTTTTGTTAGAACATAAACTTCTGATGTGAATTTTGTATGTGGATGAATTGTTCCTGGTTTACATAGTACTTGACCTCTTTCGATGTCTTTTCTATCAATACCTCTTAATAATGTTCCGATGTTATCTCCAGCTTCAGCTTGGTCTAATAATTTTCTGAACATTTCTACACCAGTAACAACTGTTTTCTTTCTTTCTTGAGATAGACCGATGATTTCAACTTCGTCTGAAACTTTAACAACTCCTCTTTCTACTCTACCTGTAGCAACTGTTCCACGTCCTGTAATTGTGAATACGTCTTCTACTGGCATTAAGAATGGTTGATCAACTGGTCTTTCTGGTGTTGGGATATAGCTATCGATTGCATCTAATAATTCTTTCATAGGTGCATATACAGGATCGTTAGGATCTGTAGATGTACTTTCTAGAACTTGTAATGAAGAACCTTTAATCATTGGAATTTCGTCTCCTGGGAAACCATATTCTGTTAATAAGTCTCTAACTTCCATTTCAACTAATTCTAATAATTCTGGGTCATCAACCATATCGCATTTAT
>CALXRH010000020.1 GCA_944390625.1 uncultured Clostridia bacterium | reverse complement strand
GTAGTTAGACCAAAAGAAGGTGTAAAAAAGGATGCCAAAGATTCTGATAAAGCTTTATTTTTAAGCGAAAGACGTCAACGTATTGGTAAAAGAACCGTTCAAGATATTATTTATAAAGAACTTAGGTTAGCAGGAATTGATAGTACAAAATATTCGGTACATAAGTTACGTCATACAGCAGCCACTCTGATGTATCAATATGGTGGGGTTGATATTAGGGCTTTGCAGGAACTTTTGGGACATGAAAGTATTGCAACTACAGAGATTTATACTCATGTAAGTAATGAACAGGTTCGAAATGCTGTTGAGAGTAATCCTTTGGCTGATTTATAGATTTGAAAACACAGAGAGAGACCCTTTTATAAAAAGGGATTCTCTACATAGGAAATCTTATATAATCATTTACAGGCTAACAGTAGTCAGCGCTACTTTATGTAAAGTACTGCACGGAACCCGACGGAGCGGGTGTAACCGCTAGTAGCATAGCCACCATCACGATAACTAACTGGATTTTCCACTAAACTACTAGTTACAGAACTACTATCTGCATACATATTTGCAGATACCGTTACTGCTTTTTCTTGTGATATAAAAATATGATATTTTTTTCCTCCATCCCCAAATTCACCAAAATTTTACCCAAATTTATAATAATAAGTCTGTATCTCTGGATACAATTCCCTTACATAAATAATATTTCCATTCACATCTTTTACGGTCAATCTTGGAAAAGTTTTGAGCATTTTTTCATTATTCAAAAATTGGTCAATTAATTTTACTTTCCACTCATTATTATAAATTTTCTCATAAGCATTGTCGATATATTCTTGATTTTTTACCTCTATATTATTTTCTTTTATCGTTCTTATCGTAAAATAAGATAAACCAAAAGCAGTAGCGACACAATCTAACAGCATAAACAAAATGCAAATCGTCACAAAAGTCTGCAGAACTTTGATCGATATTTTCTCTTTTATAAAATTAATAAATCGGTCTACTTTTGGATTTAAAGATATCATAAGGTATAATCCTAAAAATCCCCAAAATATGGAATAAAGCAAACAAACTCGTCCATTAATATTTAAGGGAGCATTTGAGTAATCCCACCACTTTACGTGTAATATCATTTCTCCTATCCAGCTAACTAGATATTCTGTAATGGAACCTACAATAAATCCTCCAATAAAAAGCGTATTATAACTTTTTTTAAAATATTGGAGTGATAGTATCATAATAATAGCTCCAACACCATATATGGCACAAAATGGACCATATAAAAAACTTTGTCTACTCTCGATTGTACCATATTTTGCCATACAAAATATGGTTTCTACAACAAATCCTATCACACTATAAATAATAAAATAAGCAAAAAGTCTCCAAAGTGTAATTCCTAATATTCTAAAATATTTCTTTTCTTTTTTTTCACTTACTTTTGTTTCTACCTCTTTTTGTTCTTCTACTTTTTCTAAAACTTCTTCCATTTTTTATTACTTAGGTTGGTTTATTAACCTAAATTCCTCCTCCTTCTTAAATATAAATCTTAAGAATTTTAACATAATTTTTGCAATTCATGGGTTAATTCTTTATAAAAATCAATGGCACCTTTATAGGTATTGCTGTCTTCTAAATCTACATCTACCATCTTTAATAAATCCACTGCTTTTTTCGTACAACCTTGTTTTAACATTTCAATATATTTTTGAACATAGCCTTCTTTGCCTGCTAAAATATTGTTAGCTATGATAATCGCTGCTGAAATTCCGGTTGCATATTTATAAACATAAAAAGGTGTATAAAAATGTGGAATTCTTGCCCATTCATATTTAATTGGCTCATCGATTACACAATCTTTTCCAAAATATTTTATATTTAATTGGTAATACATATCAGATAAATCGTTTGAAGATAAAACGACTCCTTCTTCGATTTTTTGATGAACTTCTTTTTCAAATTCTGCAAACATCGCTTGTCTAAATAAAGTTGCTCGAATCATTTCTAATAGTTCATAAATTATTTCTGCTTTTTTGGTTTTATTTTTTTCATTGGCTATTTGGTATTTAGCCAGTAAAATTTCGTTTGTGGTAGAAGCAATTTCTGCTACCATGATGGTGTAATTGGCATCGATTACATTTTGATTTTCGTTTGAATAATAAGAATGCATAGCATGACCTAATTCGTGGGCAATGGTACTTACATCTCTTTTTTTGCTCACAAAATTGTCTAATACATAAGGATGGACTCCATAAACTCCCATGCTGTATGCCCCACCACGTTTGTTATGGTTAGGATATACATCAATCCATCTATGGCTAAAAGCTTCTTCTAATTTAGTTGTATATTCTTTTCCTAAAACGCTTAAGGCATTTAATACTTCTTGCTGTGCCTCCTCAAAACTAATATCTTCATCCTCTAGCTCGATAGGGTTTACATAGATATCATAAATATGCATTTCATCTTTTTTTAATAATTCTTTTTTTAATTTGATAAATTCATGATTGGCATTCATATTTTCATTAACTGCTGTAATTAAACTATTATATACCTTTAAATTAGAATCATCCTTCTCTACTGCTTTTTCTAAAGAGGATGCATATTTACGCATCTTGGCTAAAATTGTGTCTTGTTTTACTCTTGCTAAATAAAGTTCCCCAATTGTATTTAAGAAATCCTTATATTTTTGGTACATTAAATCAAAAGCTTGTTTTCTTACCTTTTCTTGTTTGCTTTTTAAGAAAATGGTATAATTGCTGTCTGTCATTTCGGTTTGTTTTCCATTTTCATCGATGATATTTCCAAATTTAAATTCTGTATTGGTTAATATATCATAGGTATTTTCACTATTATTAAAAACTTCTGTAAAATTGGCTAAAAGTTTCTCTTCTTCTTTGCTTAAAATATGTGCCTTATCGCGGATGATTTCTTTTAATTCTCTTTCATATCTTTTTAAATCTTCATTTTCGCCAATATATTTTAGCAATCTATCTGTATCGATTTCTGTAATTTCTGGCGTAATAAAAGAAACTGTTTTTTCAAATTCTGTTCCAATTGCTTCACATCTTTTGTAAAGCTTACTGTTTTGACTGTCTGCCATATCTAAATGAAATTTTAACATGCCATAAGCGTATATTTTTTCGTAATGTTCTAAAGCTTTTTCATAGAATCGATAACAGTGATAGATGTTTTGCGAACTTTCTTTTAGTTTTCCTTGATAGTCTTTTATCTGTGTCAAGGTACTTTGTAACATTTTGATTTCTTTTTCAAAATCTTCTTTGGTTTTAAAAATATCTGTTAAATCCCATTGGTATTTCTCGTTCATAAAAATTTTCCCTTCTTAATCAATTTCTTCCTTGTGTAGGTTCTTCCATTGCCATGGCTTCTCCTAACCTTGAAAAAGCAAATGTTTCTTTGTTTTTTGCATAAGCATATAATCTATTTTTAGATGGTAATTTTAGGGTTTGTATCAGTCTTTTTTCTTGTATATATCCATTGAAACAGTATTTTGCTTCTAATTGTGTTCGTTTACTTTTTGGACATTCAATTCCTGGAACAGTTGTAAATTTTCTTTTAGGCAAAGAGTTTGAATTGGTAATTCTTGGTTTTATCGTTTTTTCCCACAAATTTTTTCTTTTTTCTATCCTTTTTGTAACTTTATCTTTTTCTTCTTGTAAAGTTGGTACAATTGTCGAATATCCTTTTGCTTTTTCTTCTGAAATCCTTGCTTTTAAAGCTTCTAAATAATCCTTATCAGCTTTTCCTATTCTTAAGCAATGCTTTTTATACAATTTTGCTATTTCTTCTTCTATATATTTTATTTCTGTACGGTTTGCATCATATTGTCCACTTTCTAACATAATTTTATATTTGGTCTGTAATATATATAAAAGCATTTCTTCCTTATATATACAACCTTTTTTTTATTGTATTTTTATTTTTTCTTATTTTCCATCTAATAATAATTCTTCTTCTATATCATAAATACACAAAAATCCATTTTTGATCGTCGTTTTGCTATCAAATTTTTGCGTTAGATTTTCTAAAATGGCAAGTTGCTTACCACTATTTATACTTACTTCCAATAAGAATTTTCTTTCTGCATAAACCAATCTTTTTATTAAATCTTTTGTCAAATTTTCCATTTGCTCTTCACTAAAGTGATGATGAATATCGCGGTAAGGATAGGGATATTCATCCTTAAATAATATGCCTTGCGCTTTTTTTAATAGAGTTTTTCCATCTGCTGTTTTATAGAAAAAAATTTTAGAAATATTATGATCCTCTTTTAAACTTTCTATACTAATATTCTCATTTAAAATCACATGGCTAATCGCATCTTTTACCATTGGAACTATTGTTGGTAAAATTTTGATTCGAACAAAAGAGATTCCAATCATTCTCTCTTTTGCGTCAAAATTATCTCCATAAAATCTAGTAGCTTCCTCTAATATAGGGTCTTTTATTGCTTGTTTAGATAATTGTTCATAGTCACTTTTTAGCTTTTCAATTCCTTTTAATTGTTCCCTATAAAGAGGAGACATATTATTTTCTTGTGTATTTGTGTTTTTGGTCCAATTTTTTAATCTATCTAATAAATTCATATTTTTATCATCTCCTAATGTTAAAAATTGTATCACATTTTTTATATTTTATCAAGAACTTTTAATTTCTCTCGTCTCTTTTACAAAATTTTACAAATTCATTCAAAATTTATGGATCAATTTCATATGATATATAAATGTAAATGGAAAGGAGGCTCGAATGAACTTTGGAAGTGAAAGGAAAAAAAATTGGATTTGTACTTACAGGTTCTTTTTGCACTTTTAGTAAGACCATTCCTAAAATGAAAGAACTGAAAAAATTAGGGGCTGATATTATTCCTATTATGTCCTATCATAGCTACGAATTAGATACTAAATTCGGAAAAGCAGATGAATTTATTCAGCAAATAGAAACGATTTCTAAAAAAGCTATTATTCATACGATACAAGATGCTGAACCTATTGGCCCTAAACATTTAACCGATATCATGATTGTTGCACCAGCAAGTGGAAACACGATGTCCAAACTTGCCTGTGATATTATAGATACACCAGCAGTAATGGCTGTTAAATCTCACTTAAGAAATAATTTACCAGTTGTCATTGCCCCATCTACCAACAATGGTCTAGGCGCCAATTTGGTAAGTATTGGTAATTTGATTAATCGAAAAAATTATTATTTTGTTCCATTTAAACAAGATAACCCGATTACCAAACCTAGGTCGATTGTATTTGACCCAGAATATATTATAAAAACGGTAGAAGCGGCTTTAGATGGCGAACAAATCGAACCTATTTTGTTGTAATTTTCAAAAAAGAACCATCCTCGATTGAAAAAATTTGGTATAAAATTCTCTGAATTGGTTCATATTAATTTTAGGTGGTGATAAATATGACAAGTAAAGAGCTTTTATATGTTCAGGATGCAATTTCACGTGAAAGCTTTATGGAAAATTGTAGTTGTAAAACTTCTAGTCAGTTGAAAGATATAACCCTTTCTTCTTATGTAAAAGAACTAGAAAACAAACACACAGAATTATTTAATAAGTTTTTTAATTTATTATAAAAGGAGGAGTTAATATTATGGAAGATAAAGATTTAATGGAAAGAGAATTACTAGCTGTAAAAGGTGCTTGTGATTTATATCTTCATGGTACAATTGAAGCTACAACAGCTGAAGTCCATAGTGCTTTTAAGGATGCTCTAAATACAAGTTTAGATATCCAAAACAAGCTATATAATTTAATGGCTGAAAAAGGTTGGTATCAAACTGATACTGCTGAACAAACTAAAATTGATAGTACCAAACAACAATATGCGAATCAATAATGAATTTTTGGACAGAGAAAAAATATGATATTTTTCTCTGTCCAAAAATTTATCTTATATTACATTGCAGCTTTTTTAAATAATTCAATAAATTGTTCTTTATTTACTTCTCTTGGATTTCCTGGTTTACAAGGATCTTCCATCGCTTTTTCTGCTAGCATTTCAAAATCTTCTTCTTTTGCTCCATAATCTGTTATTTTTTGCGTTACTCCTACTGATTTAGAAAGTTCTGATATCATCCAAACAAATGTATTAATAACATCTTGGTCATTTAAATGTAAAGCATCTGGTCTTCCTATTTCACAAAGGATTTCTCTAAATCTTTGGGCAGTAGCCGGATCTTCTCCATTAAATCTCATAACAGTTGGAAGTAACATAGCATTTGCGATTCCATGTGGTGTATCATATACAGCTCCTAGTTGATGAGCCATAGAGTGTACAATTCCTAAACCAACATTGGAAAATCCCATTCCTGCTATATATTGGGCATAACCCATTTTTTCAATAGCATCTGGATCTTTTTCATTTACTGCTTTGGTTAAATTTTCAAAGATCAGTTTAATTGCCTTCATATGAAACATGTCTGACATTAAATTGTGTGCTTTTGTGATATAGCCTTCTACCGCATGAGTTAAAGCATCTAGTCCTGTCGCTGCTGCTAAACTCTTTGGCATAGATGCCATAAGTTCTGTATCCACAATTGCTAGCATTGGGATGTCATTTGGATCCACACATACCATTTTTATTTTTCTTTCTTCATCTGTAATAACATAATTGATGGTAACTTCTGCTGCTGTTCCTGCTGTAGTTGGCATAGCAATTAGTGGCATTCCTCTATTTACGGTATTGGATGCACCATTTAATGAACGGATATCTGCTCTATCTGGGTTTGTCATAACAATGGATATTCCTTTTGCTGTATCAATACTAGATCCTCCACCCACTGTAACAATTAAATCTGCTTTTGATTTTTTGCAGGCATTAACTCCGTCTAATACATTTTGAATAGTTGGGTTTGGTTTTATTTCTGAATATAAATCATATGGGATATCTGCCTTTTTTAGTTCTTCTTCTACTTTGGCAGTTACGCCTGCTTCTACTAATGATTTGTCAGATACCAAAAATACTTTTTGAAATCCTCTTTTTTTAATTTCTTCTGCTAGTACCTCTCTTGCGCCATTTCCAAAATAAGATGTTTCGTTTAAAACAAATTTTGTTGTAGCCATTTTTCATTTCTCCTTTCGTTTATTAGTATTTTTTAAATTAGTTTTTTTATACATGTATTATATCAATAATATTTTTTTGTGACAAGTTTTTTGATAAAAATGCAGGATGAATTTGTGGAGAGAGGAAAAGCTGACATTTTTTCCTCTCTCCCAATTCATCCTCTAATTTTAGCAATAAAAAAGCCTTCAAATAATCGATTTGGAGCAATAACAGCAACTTCTTTCAAGCTAGATGGAAGACACGTAATTTCTTTTGGAAGCTTAAGTGGTATTAATTTAGCATGACTATTTTTTAATGCTTTTTCTAATATTTTTTCGTTTTCATCCTGTAAAATCGAACAAGTTGAATATATCATTTCTCCACCAGGTTTTAGTATTTTTAAAGCTTTTTTTAGTAATATTTCTTGCGTCTTACTTGATTTTTGTATCAATTCTTTTGTAAAATTCTTTTTAAAGACATTTTCTGTGCCACTGCCACTACAAGGTGCATCAAGTAAAATTTTGTCAAAAGAGAAAAAATCGCTCAAGTTTCTTGCATCTTCTAACATAATATTTACAGAAGCAACACCTTGTTTTTGTAAATTATATTTTAGTTTTTCTCCTCTTATTTTGTTTCTTTCACAAGCTGTAATAAATGCTTTATTACAAGATAGTGCTGCCATTTGCGTAGTTTTTCCTCCTGGTGCTGCTGCCATATCTAATATATTTTGTTTTGGCTTAGGCTCTAATAGAATTGGTGGAAGCATAGAAGATAAACTTTGCAAGTAAATTTTTCCCTGCTCATATATGTTTAGCCTTTGTATCTGCTCTTCTCTTACACTTTCTATGATAAGTGCATCCTGGTACCAATTTACTTCTTGAAAAGCAATCTTTTCTTTACATAGTTCTTGTATTACTTCCTCTTTTGTCGATTTTATCGTATTTACTCTTAATGTCACCGGTCTTTGCTGGTTAAAGCCCTGTATAATGGTATTTACTGTATTCTCGCCATATTGTTCTAATAGCATGGTTTTAAAAAATTCTGGAATTGGTATCATGTTTATCTTTCCTTTTATTTTAAAAATTCAATTATGTTTTGTATATTCTAACATATGAATTCTAAAAATACAAGGGTAAGTATCTTTAAGTTTCGGTTTTACTATTTCCCTATAAACAATTGTACATAAATCTTACCATATTTTGAACTACTTACCACCCCTATGCCAGTATAATTAAAACTGCTATTTAATATATTTGCCTTATGACCTGAAGAATTCATCCATGCTGTAACTGCTCCACTATTGGTAGAATTTCCAGCAATGTTTTCTCCTGCTGTTTGATAAGATACTTCAAAACTATTTAACATAGCAAAAGGAGAACCATAGATTGGAGATTGATGGGAAAAATAATTATTATCTACCATATCTTGTGCCTTTATTTTTGCCACTCTTTGAACCTCTTCATCTACTTCTAGAGCTGTTAACCCATAATTGGTTCTTTGTGTATTAATTAAATCAAAAACTTCTTTTTCATTAGAATCCATAGAAGAAGTTGTTGTTTGACTTCCACTTGAAGAGCTTCCACTATTGTTATTACCTGAATTAGAGCTATTTGGATAAATTGGCTTTACATACTTTTTACTAACAGTCCCTACATAATCTCCTTCTACTTGAACAATATACCATTCTCCTACTCCAGCAAAAACTCTTATGTATTCGTTCTTTTTCACAGTTGTAACAATTTTATAATTCGTTCCAGGCCCACTTCTTACATTTAATTCTGATGCTGTAACAAGTCCCGTTGAAAAATCTACATTGTAATAATGTTGCATTCCAAGTGAAATAGTAAGTTTACTAATTGTAAAAATAACTATACTTATAGTTAAAAGTATAAATACCGTTTTCTTTTTTATTGTTATAACATTCATAAAAAATCAACCACCCCTCTTTAGTTTATTTTTCATGGATGTCCATTATAACCGTTTGTCATAGAAAACGATTTTTTCTTGGAATAATAAATACTTTTAAAAAAGCTATTTTTATACAAATTAAAAGGCATAATTACTTTAAAAATTAGTAATTACACCTTTTTTAATTTAATGAGTTGCCTCTAATTTAAAAATTCTGCTATGATGCCAATCTAAAGTCTTATCGATTTCTTCCAGTTTTGCATCATGGTCTTTGAACTTGTCTTCATTGATTTGGTTTAAATCAAATAACGTTCTTATTTGGTCTGTCAAATTGTTTTCTAGTTTTACCATACTTAGTCTTAGTCTTTCTAGTTCTTGCATAACTTCTTGATGCCTATCTAAACTTTCTTGTCGATAGATTTCTAACTTTTGTTCAAGACGATCTAATCTAGTATCATGTGTTTTATACTTTGTATCTAAGTTATCAATTTTTTGCTCAAATCTTGCTTCTAAGTCATTAAATCTTTGTTCAAATTGAGCTTTTAAACTATCAAATTTTTGCTCGAACTTAGCCTCTAAGTTGTTAATTCGTTGTTCAAACTTTTTATCTAGATTATCAATCTTTTTTTCAAACTTAGCATCTAAATTATTTAAAGCCTCATACATCGATAATAAAAGATTATCTCTTTGTTCATCTGTCATATTTTAATCCTCCTTTCTTCTTTATTTAGTATTTTTTGTGTTCATTCAAATTCATGATTGTATATTTTTCTTCTAAAATAATTTTTTATAAGAAGATTAAAAATAAATTTTTGAAAAAATTAATCTATTTCTAAAATTTTTGAACGAAAAACAAAATTAACTATTTCCTGATTATTATAAGTATAAATTTACAAAAAGTCAAGAATTTTTCATCGCAATTTTCGACAATGGTTACCACTAATGCGATTAAGGTTATTCCTTTTTTGTTTGCTAAAATATGACCGTGCATGTGTAGTACCAATTGTCTCAAGTTGTGTTTTTCTTATCTTTTCCATTTTACCAATCTCCTTTTATATATTTTTAAGTTTTGACAATTGTTTTTTTACATTGTCTTTTGAATTTATTA
>CALXRH010000019.1 GCA_944390625.1 uncultured Clostridia bacterium | reverse complement strand
GGCTTATAACTGCTACAGGTAGAGGTGAATATCGCGTTAATAAAACTTAAAATGCCACAGATAAGGACATTGCTGTTAGATTTAATTGGCAATGTCTTTATCTTACAATAAAAAATAGATACACTTTTGTACCTGACTTAATTTATTAAACAAAAATATAAAATATATTAATTCATTTATATTTAATATATATAAGTTTAAAATTCAGTTTTTTGAGATTCATCACATTTAATAAAAAAAACTTCCATAAATATTTTTAATAAAATTACTTGATTTTTATTTTAGAATCTGTTAATCTTTATATAGTTTGATTGATATTTGTATCAATCGTTATGAGAGCCAAAAAAGTTGTAAATAACTACTGCGTTGGCACCATAATTATATAACAGATTTTAGTGAGTAATTTTCTAAATTTTTAGATAATTACTTTTTTTTATGGGAGGAGGACAATTAATGGATTTTATAACCAATAAACAAAAAGGAAATAGTGGACTAGGAATGGCAATAGCATATTTTTCTACAAATGGATATACAGTATCGATTCCATTAAATGATACACAAGATTATGATTTAATAGTTGAAAAAGAAAGTATATTGCAAACAGTTCAAGTAAAATCTACAGGTTGTATTGGAAAAGGAGGAAATTATCAAGTAGCATTAAAAAGTTGTGGAGGAACAAAAGGGACAACTTATAAAACAATTATAGAAACTAATATAGATTTACTTTTTGTTTTGAATGCTAATAAAGAAATGTATTTGATTCCCAAAAGTAGAATTAATAATATGAGTACGTTAAGTTTAGGAGATAAATACAAAGAATTCAAAATAAATTTATAAAAATGTAAAAAGGAGGAAATATAAATGAAATTTGTAATACAAAGAGTAAAAAATGCTAATGTTAAAGTAGAAAACCAGATTGTAGGAAAAATAGATACAGGATTTTTAGTATTAATTGGAATAACGCATACAGATACGAAAGAGATAGCAGATAGTTTAATAAAAAAAATGATAAATTTAAGAGTATTTACAGACAAAAATCATAAAATGAATTTAAGCCTAAAAGATATTAAAGGCGAATTATTATTAATATCTCAATTCACATTATATGCGGATTGTAAAAAAGGAAATCGACCATCTTTTACAAAATCTGCAAAATTTGAAATAGCAGAAAATTTATACCAATATATAATAGAAGAATGTAAAAAAACAGAAATCAATGTTCAAACAGGAACATTTGGAGCAGAAATGAAAGTAAATTTGATAAACGATGGACCTGTTACAATACTTTTAGATAGTGATGAAATTTAAAAAAAATATTGCTATTTTTATGGTTCTGTAATAAAATAAGAAGCAAAGAAAGGAGAATAAAATGGGGAAAACAAAGAAAATTTTAATAACCATAACATTTTTGGCAATATTTATATTACTAGGAACAGGAAAAGCAAAAGCAACAGGAGAGTTATACTTAAAAAATTTAGATTTTGAGGCACAAATTAATCAGGATGGAAGTATGGATGTTGTAGAAACTTGGAATATATCTATAGAAGATACTAACACACTTTTCAAAACATTTCAAACCGACCCCACAAAATATACATCCATAACCAATGTACAAGTAATAGACGTAACCAATGGTAGTAATACATCCTTTACCAAAATAAATGAGCTCATGTATCATGTTAACAAAAATTGTTATTATGGATTAATAAATGATAATGGGAATTTTGAAATTGCTTGGGGTGTGGGATTAGACAATACATCAGCCGAGAAAACTTATCAAATTGCCTATACCGTAGAAGATGCCATAGCCAAACATTCCGATTACGCAGAACTTTATTGGCAATTTATAGGCAGTGATTTTGAAATAGACAGTGAAAATATAACAGGAACCATTCTTTTGCCTACTTATGCGAATACAAAAGATGAAATAAAAGTATGGGGACATACTGAAAATTTAAATGGAGAAATTTATGTAACTGATTTAAACCAAATAGAATTTGAAGTAACAAATTTTAATTCAGGAAGATATGTAGAAATAAGAACTTTATTCCCGACTGATATGATATACACTTCAAATAGAACTTATTCGACCAATCGACTAGAAGAAGTAGTAGCTGAAGAAACCCAGTGGGCAAATGAAGCAAATTTAAAAAGACAAAAAAGAGAAAATACCAAAAAAGGAATCTCCATAGGATTTGTTATTATTTGTATTCTAATAGGTATTAGCTTAATAAAGAATTCGATTAAAACATTTAAAAAAGCTTCTCAAAAACAAGCATTAAAACCAACGATTGATTTAAAATATTACAGAGAAATACCACGAAAAAATGCAACGCCAGCACAAGCTTTATTTGTTTATAGAAACACTCCTTCAGATTTTACAGCAAAGGAAATGGGAAGAATTTTTTCGGCAACTTTATTACATTTGAGCTTAAAAAAATATATAGAATTTGAAATCAATCCTGAAAACAAAAATAATATCACTATAAAAATCTTAAAAAAAGAAGCAGAAGATTTAGAACGTAGTGAAGAAGAAGTCCTTCAATATGTGGTAGAGGCTGCTAAAACGCAAGATAAAATAACCATAAAAGAATTAGAAAAATATATGAAACGCTATTATACAAGTTTAATCAGTACAAAAGATGACATCGAAAAAAGTACCAAAAAAGAATTAGAACAAAATGGAATTTATAACGAAAAAGAAGCAAAAGAAAAGTCAAAATACACAACCTCTACTTTTGCAGGTATATTTTCCATAGGAATGATAGCTGTTATGTTATTGCCATTCCTAATCCAATATATTTATGGAAAGGTTCTTTTGGCAGGATTGGTAGCTCTAATTCTATTAGCTATTGTAAAAAGTATAGCCACCCATCAATATTGCAAAAAATTGAACCTATTTACAGAAAAAGGTTTAAATGAGCAAGAAATGTGGAAAGGACTAAAAAAGTATATGGAAGAGTTCTCTTTATTAGATAAAAGAGAAGTTCCAGAACTGATTATATGGGAAGAATTTTTAGTATATGCCACTGTCTTTGGAATAGCAGATAAAGTTTTAAAACAATTAAAAATAGTCTATAGTGAAATGGGTCAAGATATAGATTTAAATACTTATGGTTATATGTATTTAATGATGCATACAGATTTTTCATCTAGTTTTTCAAATGCAATGAATTCTGCTTTTTCCTCAGCATATTCATCTACCTATTCATCAGGCTCAGGAGCTGGTGGTGGATTCTCTGGCGGTGGAGGCGGAGGCCGGTGGCCGGAGGAGGCGGCGGTGGAAGATGATATTTTTTTGACTGTGTCTCCAAAAATATACCAAAGGAGTTAATTTAAAATATGGAAATAAAAATAACTAAAAATATAGAAGAAGCAAATTGCATAACACATAGTGGAACCTTCCACGCAGATGAAATCTTTGCGACTTTAATCCTTTCAAAAATATTACCAGAAATCACTTTAATCAGACTACAAGAATTAACAGAAAAGATAAATGAAAATGTTATTGTTTATGATATAGGAGGAGGAAAATTTGACCATCATCAAATGGGTGGAAATGGACAAAGACCAAATGGGGTCAAATTTGCAGCTTGTGGGCTAATATGGAAAGAATATGGCAGGCAACTCTTAAAAAAGTATGAGGTAAAAGAAATTGATTATGTCTGGAATTATATAGACAAAAATTTCATTCAATTTATCGATGCCAATGATAATGGACAGCTTCCAAAATTACCGACAGACTATAGAAATGTCCACATATCTCACATTATCGGGTTATTTAATCCAAAATGGGATGAAGAGGTAGAAAGTGACGAAAAATTTATGCTGGCATTACAACTTGCAGAAATGATATTTGATGAATTTTTGCAAGATACCTTCTCAAAAGTAAAAGCAAAAGATTTTGTGGAATATGCAATTGAAAAATCAACAAATGGCATTATGATATTAGAGCAATTTATGCCTTGGAAAGAATTTTTGTTAGCATCGGGAAAGGAAAAAGCAAAAGATATAAATTTTGTTGTATTTCCATCGAAAAGAGGAGGCTTTAATGTATATGCTGTTCCAAAAGAGATTGGAAGCTTTGAAAATCGAAAGAGTCTACCAATTGAATGGAGAGGCTTAAGAGAGGGAGCTTTACAAAAGGTTACGGGAGTACTATCGGCAAGATTTTGCCATAATGCAGGATTTATTTGTAGTGCCGAAACCAAAGAAGATGCTTTTAAATTAGCAAGCATAGCCAATAATAAATAGAAAAAATAAAAGGGAGTGTATCAATTATGAAAAATGTAGCAATATTTGGGTCAACAGGATCCATCGGAGAAAGTACATTAAATGTTATAAGAGAAAATCCAGATTTATTCAATATCGTTACTTTAGTAGCAGGAAAAAATATTGAAAAATTAATCAACCAAATAGATGAATTTCATCCAAAAAACGTATATATTATGGAAGAAGAAAATGCCAATCGATTAAAAAAACAGTATAAAGACATCAATATTTATTTTGGTGAAGAGGGAATGGAAGAAATCTCACAATTATTAGATTTTGATATTTCCATTTCTGCATTAGTTGGAATAGCGGGTTTAAAGCCAACTTATAATATGATAAAAAATGGAAAAACAGTAGCATTAGCCAATAAAGAAGTTTTAGTTGCCGGTGGAGAATTAATTATGAGGACAGCAAAAGAAAATGGAGCAAAACTACTAACAGTAGATAGTGAACATAGTGCTATTATGCAATGCTTAAATGGAGAAGAAAACAATGAAATTGATAAAATATTATTAACAGCATCAGGAGGACCTTTTTTCGATAAAGAAATAACAGATGAAATAACAGTAGAGCAAGCTTTAAACCACCCTACTTGGAAAATGGGACCAAAAGTTACCATTGATTCTTCAACTATGATGAATAAAGGCTTTGAAATAATCGAAGCAAAATGGTTGTTTGATGTTCAACCAAATCAAATTCAAGTAGTTGTGCATAGAAAAAGTTTAGTACACTCTATGGTTCAATTTAAAGATGGAACTATTATGGCCAATATTGGTCCTAAATCTATGCAAATACCAATAGCGTATGCACTAAATTATCCTAGTAGATTACCAAATAATATCGAAAAACTTGATTTATTTGAGGTGGTAGACTTAAAATTTGAAAAACCAGATTTAAATAAATTTAAATGCTTAGAATTAGCTTATAAAGCAATTGAAAAGGGACACTGTTATCAAGTGATTTTAAATGCAGCAAATGAGGTTTTAGTAGATGCTTTTCTAAACAAGAAAATAAAATATACCGATATTCCAAAAGGAATCGCTAAAATGATGGATAAGTATGAAAAGAAAGAATTAAATACAGTTGATGAAATTTTAGAATTTGATAGAGAAGTGAAAAAAAGAACACGAGAAATCTTATAGAAGAGCAAATAAAGATTGACTATTATCAAAGGAATAGAAATAGATAGGTAGCAAGTATGAAAAACAACAAATAGAAAAAATGTCGAATTTTGTCGATGAAAAGTCTAAGAAAATTAGGATTTTTTATTGCAGAATTCGATTTTTTATGCTAATATAATTTCATGCAATAAATATTTTTATTATTGTATAGAAATTATTTTATTAAAATCAAAATTTTTATGAAGATGAAATAAATTCTATTTATATTGATTCAAAAAAATTAAACCAGAAAAAATTATTTTCTAAAGTATGTTTTTATAAGATCAACAATTTTTCGGAAAGAGAGGTGAATTTACAAACAAAATTATATAAAAATATTTGTTGTAAATTTAGAAATTAATTGTAGAATTTTATTGTAAAATAAACTTAAAATTGCTATAATAGAAATGGAGAATAAATGGAACCTAAAAAATTCAACTTAAAAAATGACATTATCTTTAAAGCATTTTTTGCCAGAAAAGGTAACGAAGAATTTCTAATTGATTTTTTAAATGCACTATTAGGAATTAAAATTTTAAAAATAGAAATTAAAGAAGAAGTAAATTTAGAAAAATTAGCTGTTACAGAAAAAGGTGGAAGACTAGATATCCAAGCCAAATTAAATGATGATATGATAGCCAATATTGAGCTACAAATGCAAGATAGAGGAAATATGCAAATCAGAACCTCCTATTATGCAGCTAAAATTATGGCAAGAGAAATGAGAATAGGAGTCCCATATGAAGAAATGGAAAAAATAATTCTAATTAATATATTAGGTTATGATATGTTTCCAGAATTAAAAGAAGATTATATTCACAAAACAGCAATTGTATTAGACAGACATAGAGATTATACAGTTATGGACAATATAGAATGGTGGTTTATTGAACTATCAAAATTTAGAAAAATTCGTCCAGATATGAATGAAAAAATCAACCAATGGCTGGCATTTATTGACGACGAAGATAAGGAGATGATAAGTATGGCGGAAGAAAAAAATAAAACATTGAAAAAAGCAAGAGAAGAAATGGAATATTTAACAGGAGATGAAGAAGTAAAAAGATTAGCAGAATTAAGAGAAAAATGGGATATGGAATATGAATTAAGTATGAAATATGCTAGAAAACAAGGCGCAGAAGATGGTTTGAGACTTGGCAAAAAAGAGCGGATTAGAGCAAGGCAAAAAAGAGCGGATTAGAGCAAGGTAAGAAAGAGCGGACTAGAGCAAGGTAAAAAACAAGCTAATCGAGAAACGGCAAAAAAATTATTGAAAATAGAAATGCCAATAGAACAAATTTCAGAGATAACAGGATTAAGTAAAGAAGAAATAGAAGAAATAGAAAAAAGATTGAAACAATAAAAGGAAAGAAGAGGAAATGAACTTAAAAGAACAAATAAAAAATTACAAACCCTATAATGAGCAAGAAGAAAAGGATAGAGAAATGATGCTAAAATATATAAACACCGTTGACGATGTATTAACCAGAAACAATGAATTTGGACATTTTACAGCATCTGCTTGGGTAGTTAACAAGGAAAGAACAAAAGTCTTAATGATCTATCATAATATCTATCAATCCTGGGCATGGACAGGAGGACATGCGGATGGAGAGAGTGATTTATTAGCTACTGCCATTCGAGAACTAAAAGAAGAAACCGGAGTAAAAAATGTAAAAGTCTTAAAAGACGACATTTTCTCATTAGAAATCATTTGTGTAAATGGACATGTAAAAAAAGGAAAATATGTAGCTTCTCATGTGCATTTAAATCTTACGTATCTTTTAGAAGTAGATGAAAAAGAAATTTTAAAAATAAAGCAAGATGAAAACAGTGGTGTTATGTGGGTAAAAATAGAAGATATCGAGAAAAAATCTACAGAAAAATGGATGATTGAAAAAGTATATCAAAAATTAAATGAAAAATTAAAATTATGAGATAAATAATCTAAATCAAAATCATACAAACGAATTTAAAAAAATAATTGACTTTTGCTAAATAATACTATAATATGTGTATAGATAAAAAAAGAAGGGAATGAGAAGCTCATGAATAATAGTTTTAGCGAAAGTTATAAAAAAGCAGGAGTAGATGTAACAGCAGGGTACAAATCAGTTGAACTTATGAAAAAAGCAGTAGAAAATACTTATACAAAAGAAGTAATATCTGGAATTGGAGGCTTTGGAGGCCTTTATTCATTAAGCTGCATAAAAAACATGAAAGAACCAATTTTAGTTTCTGGTACAGATGGAGTAGGTACCAAACTAAAGTTGGCTTTTTTGATGAATAAACACGATACCATAGGACAAGACTGTGTCGCTATGTGTGTCAATGATATTGTATGTTCAGGGGCAAGACCAATGTTCTTTTTAGACTATATGGCACTAGGAAAAAACGTACCAGAAGTAGTAGCCACTATAGTAGGAGGGGTAGCTGGAGCTTGCAAAATGGCAGGGTGTAGCCTAATTGGTGGAGAAACAGCCGAAATGCCAGGCTTCTACCCAGAAGATGAATATGATTTAGCAGGATTTTGCGTAGGAGTGGTAGATAAAGAAAAAATCATAGATGGAAGCAAAATCGAAGTAGGAGACGTAGTAATCGGAATTGCCTCATCTGGTGTTCATTCTAATGGCTTTTCTTTGGTAAGAAAAGTTTTTCAAGTAAATGATAAAAATTTAAATCAATATCGAGAAGAACTAAAAATGACCTTAGGTGAAAATTTACTAACACCAACAAAAATCTATGTAAAACCAGTTTTAGAATTAATGGAACAAGTACAAATAAAAGGAATATCCCATATCACAGGAGGAGGCTTTTATGAAAATATGCCTAGAATGTTAAGAAATGGTATATCACTAAAAATTGATAAAAATTCCTATGAGATACCAGCTATTTTCCAATTAATTCAAAAAGAAGGAAACATACCAGAGCGAGATATGTACAATACCTTTAACATGGGAATTGGGATGGCAGTTATTGTAAAAAAAGAAGAAGCACAAAAAGCAATTGAAATTTTAGAAGAACAGGGAGAAAAAGCTTATGTTATAGGAGAAGTAATCGAAGGACAAAAAGATATCCAAATATATGGATAAAAATGGATATTTAATTTAAGCCAATAAAAATTAGGAGGAAAGAAAATGGTAAAAAGAATTTATGTAAAAAAGAAAGCAGGATTTGATATCATTGCAAAACAAACCTTACAAGATTTAAAAGAAAATTTACAATTAAAAAATTTAGAAGATTTAATTTTATTAAATCGTTATGATGTTTCTGGTGTGTCAAACGAAGCATTTGAAAAAGCCAAAACAACAATCTTTTCAGAACCACAAGTAGATGAATATTTCGAAGAAGATTATCCATTCGAAGGCTACCAAGTATTTGGAATTGAATATTTACCAGGACAATTTGACCAAAGAGCCAATTCATTAGAAGAATGTTTACAAATTTTAACAGATGGTAAAAGACCAATAGCCAAAACAGCCACCATTTATTTATTAAAAGGAAACCTAGCAGAAGAAGAAGTCACAAAAATAAAAAAATACTTAATCAATTCCGTAGATTCTAGAGAATGTTCGTTAGAAAAAGTAGATAGCTTAGAAGATGCCGTAGATACCCCAGAAGATGTTGCAGTCATAGAAGGATTTACCAAAATGACAGAAGAAGATGCGGAAAAATTCTATCAAAAATATGGATTTGCTATGGACTTAAAAGATTTAAAATTCTGTCAAAAGTATTTTAGAGATACCGAAAAAAGAGACCCAACGATAACGGAAATGAAAATGATCGATACATACTGGTCAGATCATTGCAGACATACCACATTTTTGACTAGACTAGAAGTAATTGACATCAAATGGGATTTATTACAAAAAGTATATGAAGAATATTTAAAAGCAAGAGATTTTGTCTATGAAGGAAAAAAAGCCAAAGATGTATGCTTAATGGATGTGGCAACCATAGCTGTAAAAGAATTGAAAAAACAAGGTTATTTAAAAGACATAGACGAATCAGAAGAAATCAATGCTTGTAGTATTAAAGCAGAAATTTTGGTAGATGGAAAACCAGAAGAATATTTAATTATGTTCAAAAATGAAACCCATAATCATCCAACCGAAATAGAGCCATTTGGAGGAGCGGCAACTTGTTTGGGAGGTGCAATTCGCGACCCACTTTCAGGAAGAGTATATGTATACCAAGCAATGCGTGTAACAGGTTGTGGAGACCCAAGGAAAACAATTGAAGAAACACTTCCTAATAAATTACCACAAAGAAAATTAACCATTGATGCAGCAAGAGGATATAGCTCTTATGGAAATCAAATAGGACTTGCAACAGGACAAGTTGCAGAAATTTATCATGAAGGTTATGTTGCCAAAAGAATGGAAATTGGAGCCTTAATTGGAGCAGCCCCAAAAGAGAATGTTGTAAGAAAAAGACCTGAGCCAGGTGATGTAGTGATTCTTTTAGGAGGAAGAACAGGAAGAGATGGCTGTGGAGGAGCAACAGGGTCTTCTAAAGCACATAATAGTAGTTCTTTATCTACTTGTGGAGCAGAAGTACAAAAAGGAAATGCACCAGAAGAAAGAAAAATTCAAAGATTATTTCGCGAAAAAGAAGTTACAAAATTAATCAAAAGATGCAATGACTTTGGATCTGGATGCGTATCAGTAGCGGTTCGACAACTTGCTGATGGATTACTGATTAACTTAGACAAGGTACCAAAAAAATATGAAGGACTAGATGGAACAGAACTTGCTATTTCAGAATCTCAAGAAAGAATGGCTGTTGTTGTAGCCAAAAAAGATGTAGAAAAATTTATCGAATATGCAGAAAAAGAAAACATAGAAGCAAGTATCGTAGCAAAAGTAGTAGAAGAGCCTAGATTACAAATGTTCTGGAGAGGAAAGCTAATTGTAGATATAGCAAGAGAGTTTTTAAATACCAATGGAGATGTAAAAAATGCAAATGTAGAAATTCGAAAACCAGATTATACCAAAAATCCAATTCATAAACCAAACCCAGAAAATATAATAGAAGAATGGAAAAAAACAATAGCATCTTTAAACTGTTGTTCACAAAAAGGATTAGTAGAAAGGTTTGATAGTACAATTGGAGCAAATACGGTAATTATGCCATTTGGAGGAAAATATCAATTAACCCCTGCGGAAGGAATGGTAGCTAGAATTCCAACTTTAAAGGGCTATACCAATACAGGAACGATTATGACCTATGGTTATAACCCATATATAGCAACCTTTAGCCCATTCCATAGTGCGATTTATGCAGTTATTGAATCAGTAACCAAATATGTAGCTCTTCGGAGGAGATTATAAAAAAGCCTATCTTACCTTCCAAGAATATTTCGAAAAATTAAGAGAGGAACCTTCAAGATGGGGAAAACCATTGGCAGCACTATTGGGAGCCTATTTGGTTCAAAAAGAATTAAAAATTGGTTCAATAGGAGGAAAAGACAGTATGTCTGGTTCTTACAATGAATTAGATGTACCACCAACACTGGTATCCTTTTGTGTGGGAACCGTAGATATTAAGAAAGTGGTTTCCAATGAATTTAAAAAAGTAAATTCAAAAGTAGTTATCTTAAAAACCAAAATAGGAAAAGAAGATATCATTGACTTTGAAGATTTAAAAGAAAATTATGAAATTGTACATCAATTAATTGAGGAAAATAAAGCATTATCTATAAGTTCTGTAAAGATGGGAGGAATTGCAGAAGCAATCACAAAGGCAACACTTGGAAATAAAATCGGTTTCCAATTTGAAAAAGAGGAAGAATATTTTAAACAATATTATGGAAGCTTTATCCTAGAAGTGGAAGAAGGCACAAATGTAGAAAAAGCAGAAGTTTTAGGAAGAACGATAAAAGAAGAGAAAATTATTTTCAAAAATAAAGAAGAAATGAACTTAGAAGAAATTATTCATTTATGGACAGAGCCTTTAGAAAAGGTATTTCCAACAAAAGCAGAAAGTAAATTTAACCAAATAGAAAATATCGTAAGTGACAAAAAATGTAATATAGTTGCCCATACAAAATTTGCACACCCAAGAGTATTTATACCAGTATTTCCAAGAACAAACTGTGAATATGAAACTAGCAAAGATTTTGAAAATGCAGGGGCCATTACCAATACAGTAATATTTAAAAACCTAAAATCACAAAATATTGAAGAGTCAATCTTGGCTATGGAAAAAGCAATTAAACAAGCTCAAATTATCATGTTCCCGGGTGGATTTAGTAGTGGAGATGAACCAGATGGCTCTGGTAAGTTTATAGCAACCGTATTTAGAAATCCAAGATTAAAAGAGGCTATCCATAAACATCTATATGAAAGGGATGGATTGATTTTAGGAATTTGTAATGGATTCCAAGCTTTAATAAAATTAGGATTAGTGCCAGAAGGAAAAATTGTGGAAATGACAGATAAAAGTCCAACACTTACTTTTAACACGATTTCAAGACACGTTTCGTGTATGGTAAATACAAAAGTAGTATCGAAATTGTCACCTTGGTTTAGTAAAGTAAATTTAGGAGATGAATTTGTGGTTCCGGTTTCTCATGGGGAAGGTAGATTTGTGGCAAGTGAAGAGACTTTGCGAAAATTGATTGAAAATGGACAAGTTGCTACACAGTATGTGGATTTTGAGGGAAATGCGACTTATGATATTGATTTTAATCCAAATAATTCTTTTTATGCGGTAGAAGGAATTACGAGTCCGGATGGAAGAGTTCTTGGTAAGATGGGACATTCGGAGAGGTGTTATAGTGGGATACTAAAAAATATTCCTGGAAATATGGATCAGAAAATATTTGAGTCTGGAGTGGCATATTTTAGATAGTTTATTTAGAAAGGAATGAAACAAATGGATAATAATACATATGTAACACCATTGTCTGGTCGTTATGCTAGTAAAGAGATGAATGAATTGTGGTCAAATGATAGGAAATATTCAACTTGGAGAAAATTGTGGGTAGCTTTGGCAGAAACAGAAAAAGAGTTAGGTATTGATATAACAGATGAGCAAATAAACCAGATGAGAGAAAATATAAATAATATCGATTATGATGTAGTAGCCAAAAGAGAAAGTGAATGTAGGCATGATGTGATGGCACATGTTTATGAATTTGGAACAAAAGCACCACTTGCTAAGCCTATTATTCACTTAGGTGCAACTTCGTGTTTTGTAACCGATAATACAGATGTTATTTTGATGACAGAAGGATTAAGATTAATTAAGAAAAAGTTGGTTTTGGTCATTCATAATTTAAAGGAGTTTGCTTTGAAAAATAAGGATGTTGTATGTTTGGGGTATACTCATTTTCAGCCAGCACAACTTACAACCGTTGGAAAAAGAGCCACTCTTTGGATGCAAGATTTATTAGAAGATTTAGAAGAATTAGAATTTGTAGAAAGTCATATGAAGCTTTTAGGCTGTAAAGGAACAACAGGTACACAAGAAAGTTTTATGAAATTGTTTAAGGATGAAGAAAAAGTAAAACAAATTGATAGCAAAATTGCCGAAAAAATGGGATTTGAAAAAGTTTATCCTGTCTCTCGGACAAACCTATACTAGGAAATTAGATGCTAGGGTTTTAAATTTACTTTCTGAAATTGCAGAAAGTGCCTCTAAATTTGCCAATGATATGAGATTATTACAACATGAAAAAGAATTAGAAGAGCCATTTGAAAAAGGGCAGATTGGTTCATCTGCTATGGCTTATAAAAGAAATCCGATGAGAAGTGAAAGGATAAATTCTTTAGCAAGACATGTGATTACTTTAAAAATGGACCCTAGCATAACAGCTGCAACCCAATGGCTAGAAAGAACCTTAGATGATTCTGCCAATAAAAGGATTTGTGTGCCAGAAGCATTTTTGGCAGTAGATGCTATTTTAATTTTGTATGCCAATATTTCAAAAAATATAGTGGTTTATCCAAATGTTATCCAAACCAATTTAAGGCAAGAACTTCCATTTATGGCAACAGAGGAGATTTTGATGAATGCTGTTTTAAAAGGTGGAGACAGGCAAGAATTACATGAAAAAATAAGAGTATATTCTATGGAAGCAGGAAAACAGGTAAAAGAAAAGGGGTTACCAAATGATTTAGTGGATCGAATTGCCTCTGACCCTACATTTGGTTTAACCAAAGAAGAAATCGAAAAAGCTCTTGATCCAACTCATTTGTGTGGAAGAGCTGCCAAACAGGTAGAAGAATTTGTAGAAATGGTTGTAAATCCTGTAACGGAAAAATATCAAGATTTTATCCAAGATATCGATACAGAGGTTAAAGTATAAGTTTTGAAATAGCAAGAAAAAATCTTGCTATTTTTTTTCGAATATAGTAGAATAGAAAAAAACGTAGCATGAAATCGATAAAAAGGGGATTCATATGAAAAGGACAAGCAAAATTATACTAGCCATTTTTTTAATCATACAAACAATATTATATGTATGGGTAGGCACACAAAAATCTTATCTTCATATTGACGAAGCCTATTCTTTTGGACTAGCCAATTATGATAAAATCGATATACAAAACAATGAAGATTTTTTTGATACTTGGCATACCAAACAATATTATGAAGATTATTTATCTATACAAGAGGACGAAGTTTTTGATTTTAAACCAGTTTACGAAAATCAAAAAAACGATGTACATCCACCATTATACTATTTATTGCTAAAGCTTGCTATGAACTTTACAAAGGGGCATTTTTCCCAATGGTCTGGCATTGTTTTAAATATCATTATCTATGCTTTTATTACTATTTTTATGTATTTCATTTTAAAAGAACTGTTAAAAACCGAAAAAAACAAAGAAATAAAAGCCATGCTATTAGCCTTTATGTGTTCAATCATACTGGCATCTTTAAGTAATGTTGTCTATATTAGAATGTATGCACTTGCTACACTCAATATATTGATAACTACTTTTCTGCACATAAAATTATTACAAAGTGAAAAAATCAACCCAAAATTATTCGTAGCAATAGGACTTTCCGCTTTAGCAGGTTCACTTACCCATTATTATTATTACTTTTATTTAGGCATATTATATTTGCTATTTTTAATCAAATACCGAAAAGAAAAAAAGAAAAATTGGGCGATAGCCTATACATTTACTATGCTAATAGCAGGTATCGTATCTCTCCTTATATTTAGACATGCCATTACCCATATGTTTTTTGGTTATCGAGGACAAGGGGTTATTAGTAAACTCGAAAATATTCCGGAAATGCTAAAAGGAATGTTGGCACAAATATACAATCTAAATTATTATGGATTTAACAATTTACTACCTATGATAGTTATTCTTATCCTAGGACTTGCTTTTTATCTTAAGATATTTAAAAAAGACAATTTAAAAATTAGCAAAGAAAGTAAACAAATTTTAAAAATAATAGTCATTCCAACGATATTCTTTTTTATCATAACATCTCTTGCTTCCCCTTGGAATGTTTTAAGATATATTGTTCCTGTTTGTGGATTAATCTTTGTATTAGTTATGTATGTTTTATATCAATTATTCCAAGCAACTTTTGGTGAAAACTTAAGCAATATAGCTATATTACTAGTATTTTGCTTCACTTTAGTTGCACCAATTGTACTAAACATGGAGCCAGAACTTTTATATACCGATAAAAAAGAAATTGTTCAAGATTTGAGTGGAGAGCTTAATTTACCAACCATCTATTTGTATAACCCAGCAAAAGGAAATTTTATTGATGATATTTTGTTATTTTCTAAAATCGATGAATCTTATATTACAAAAGAGATAGAAAATACAGTAGAGAATATACAAGAAGTTTTAGAAGATAAAGACATTACTAAGGGAATGATTTTATTTATAAGTGAAGGACAAGAGAATGAGAGTGTAATTGAAAAAGTAAAAAGTTCGTTGCATTTTAGCAACAGTGAGTTGATGAAGAAATTAAATTCATGTGAGGTATATTATATAAATTGATATTTTTGGGGACGCAGTCAAAAAATATCGTTTTGGATTGCAAAAATTTGAAAAAAAGAAAATGAAGAAATTGGAAAAGAGAATAATTCTCTCTTTCCCAATTTATTTTTTTAAGGAAAACTTTTGAAGCTCTTCTACCAATTGAATTTTTTCCACAGCTTGCACTTTTTTAGCCACATCTTCCGCCGTATCAGTAGGAAGAACCTCAACGGTTGTTTGAGCAATGATATCACCTTCATCATAGTTACTGTTTACCCAATGAAGGGTAACACCACTTATCTTTTCTTTGGCATCCACAACAGCTTGATGTACTTTCATACCATACATACCTTTACCGCCAAATTTAGGTAGTAAAGAGGGATGAGTATTGATAATTTTATATTGCTTAATTAATTTCGGTCCAATCTTTTTTAAATAGCCTGCCAAAACAATTAAATCAACGGTAAAATTTGACAAAATATTAGTAAGTTCTATATCTTGTTCTTCCAAAGTTTTATTTTTTATAATATAAGTTTTAATTCCAGAATTTTTAGCCCTTGTAAGAGCATAAGCTTCTGGATTATTCGAAATGACTAAATTTATTTTAGCATCTAACTTTTTTTGTGAAATAGCATCGATGATAGCTTGCAAAGTAGTTCCACTTCCAGAAGCAAATACGACTAAATTTAACATTTTCATCACCTCATAGAGACATTATATAAAACTGGTAAATTAAAGTCAACTTTTAGGCTAATTTTATGTTGAAAAACATCAAACAATGTGATATAACTAAACCATCAAAAAAAAGAAAGGAATGAAACAAAAATGAGCAAATGTCTATTATTAGGAAATGGCGGAAGAGAAGCAGTCCTTGCCGAATACATAAGCCAAGGATACGAGCTATACTCTATCATGCCATACGAAAACCCAACCATCGCAGAATATGTCAAAAAATCAAACGGAAAAATGTTAATTGCAAATCCATTTGAAAAAGAAGTAGTTCAAAAATTGATCGAACAAGAAAAAATCGATACCTGTTTAATCAGCAGTGACAATCTTTTGCAAGAAGGACTCATCGACTTAGCCAAAAGCTTAGGACTAAAAACTTTTGGACCAACATCAAAAGGAGCTAAAATCGAATGGAGCAAAACTTATGCCTTAGAAATTGTAAACAAACTAGCACCAGAAATGGTTATAAAAAACTACAAAATCACCCAAGAAGAAGAACTAAAAAAAGTAATCGAAACTTACCCAGATGACTCTTTTGTCGTAAAACCAGAAGGACTAACTGGAGGAAAAGGAGTAAAAGTAGGAGGAATCCACTTCCAAGGAAAAGAAGAAGGCTTTCGCTATGCCAGTGATCTTCTAAAAGCAAGTGGAACTGTTATTATACAAGACAAAGTAGAAGGAAAAGAATTTACCGTTATGGCACTAACAGACGGAAAAAACATTGTAACCACACCAATTACTTTTGACTACCCATACCGATTTGATGAAGACAAAGGCCCTGGGACAGGAGGAATGGGATGTTTAAGTTTTGAAAATGGATTATTACCATTTTTAGAACAAGAAGATGTAGACAGATGCTCAAAATTAATCAAAGATGTGATCAATGAATTAAATCAAGACAATTTAGAATTTAATGGCGTAATTTATGGTGGATTTTTCAAATGTAAAGATGGTCTCAAATTTATTGAATTTAATGCAAGATTTGGCGACCCAGAAGCCATTAATGTACTAAATATGTTAGAAACTCCCTTTACAGAAGTAATGAAACATATCTTTAACCAAAACTTAAGCAAAGAAAATTGTAAATTCAAAAAGCAGTGTTCTTGCACGGTTTATATGGTAAGTTCTAATTATGCCCTAGGTGGACCAAAAACAGATTGTGAATTTGAATTAAATAAACAAAAAATAGAGGAAAAAGGTGCCAAAATATATTTTGCAAGTGCCAAAAAACAAGGTGAAAACAAATATGTGTCAGTGGGAACCTCAAGGCTTGTGGCAGCTATGGCAACTGGCAAGACTCTTGAAGAAGCAAAGAAAAATGCATATAATGCGTTAGAAGGCAATATTAGTCAAAACTTAGATTATCGAAAAGATATTGGAACCATATATGTTCACTAAAAGGGGAGAAAGAAATGTTTAGAAAATTAAAAGAAGAATGCGGAATTTTTGGCATTTATAGTAAAAATACAAAAGAAAAATTAGCCTATACGGTAGGTGCTGGATTATCTACTTTGCAACATAGGGGAGAAGAAAGTTGTGGAATTGCAATCAATTGTGATGGAGTTATCGAATGTCACAAAGATAGAGGTCTAGTTTCAGAAGTTTTTACAGAACATATTTTAGATAATATGCCAGAAGGAAAAATGGCAATCGGGCATGTAAGGTACTCAACTACTGGCTCAGACAAAAAAGAAAATGCACAGCCAATTGTAGTAAGACACAAAAAAGGAAATCTAGCAGTTGTACATAATGGAAATTTAACCAATGCGGTTGAACTAAAAAAAGAATTAGAAGATGAAGGAGCAATTTTTACAACAACCAATGATACAGAAATTATCTGTTATATTTTAGTAAAAGAAAGATTAAACACAGGTAGCATCGAAGAAGCCGTAAAAAACACCATGAAACGTATTAAAGGAGCCTATTCGTTACTCATTTTATCCTCTCAAAAATTAATTGCCGTAAGAGATCCACAAGGTTTTAGGCCATTGGCTTTAGGAAAAATGGGGGAAGATTTTGTATTTGCCTCCGAAAGTTGTGCTTTAGATATCATCGGGGCTAAATTTATCAGAGATGTAAAACCTGGAGAAATTATAACCAT
>CALXRH010000018.1 GCA_944390625.1 uncultured Clostridia bacterium | reverse complement strand
GACATTTTTTAAGAAATTTGTGTGCAAATTTTTATTTTTTTTATATACAAATTTTAAGAGTATCAATATTTTCTTGGTATTTACTTTCTGCTCGCAAAGAATTGTGACTTTGGCTAGTCGGACGAGTAAGAAAGAGCGGAGTGTACTTTATGTACATGAACATCTTTCTAAACGAATACCAACAAAACTAAAGCACAATTATTTATGAGCTATGTAATACTGCTGCTAACAACAACACACATGGGTGTATTGCCCCCCATTTTCTCTAACACCCGGTAAATAAGATTTAATATATCCAGGTTCTAACTTACCATTGCAAAATGGTGGGTCTAAAAGTTTAATAATGCCATTTTCTTTATCCACTAAATGATCTTCCAAACTTTCCATCGAAATTTGTTTTTTATCCTCATCTCCGGCACCTGAGATAACAGACCAACTTTGTGCAATACTATCGATTCTACATTCTTCATTTTCAATACTTCCTAAGATACTTCCATCATCCATATAGGCTCTCCTAAACCATCTGCCATCCCAACCTGCTGTATTTAAAGCTTGTCTTAAATCTTGTAGAATTTTTTGATAATGGTTTAATCGTTCAATTTCTCCTTTTTCTTTGATAAATGGTAAAAATCGTTTTATCACCGTATACAAGAAAAATCCAAGCCACACACTTTCTCCTTTTCCTTGATTTCCTACTGTGCTAAATCCATCATTCCAGTCACCAGTTCCAATTTTAGGAAGTCCGTGTTCGCCAAAGTTTAATGCTTTTTCTATGGCTTTGATACAATGTGCATAAATTGATTCTTGCAGGCTTCCTTCTTTATATAAATCATATCTTTCTTCTTCTCCTTCTTTTAGTACCTCCCCTTGTAGATAAGGTGTTTTAAATTCCAAGATTTCCTTATCTCCTGTTGTTTCTATATATTCTTCTGTCGTATATACTAGCCACAATAAATCATCCGAAAATCTGGTTCGAATACCACGAGATGTTTCCTCATGCCACCAATGTTCTACATCTCCTTCCATAAATTGATGTTTCGAATGTTTGATAATTTGTTCTTTTACCATTTCTGGCTGAATATATTTTAAGCATAACGTATCTTGCAATTGGTCTCGAAAGCCATAGGCTCCGCCAGATTGATAAAATCCAGTTCTTCCATAAAGTCTACTTGCTATGGTTTGATATAAAGCCCATCCATTTAGCATAATATTAATGGATTCAATCGGGGTATAAACTTGAAGCCTTTCTAATCTTTCTTTCCAATTTCTTTTTACTGCTTCTAACTCTTGTTTGCAATTTGAGACTTTACTATATTTATAAGAAATATTTTTTCCATCAATGATATTATCACAAGCTCCTAAATTAAGCACAATTTCTTTAGAAGACATACTATCAATTTCTACCTCGATCTGAATACAAGCACAAGCCCCACCTCCAAAGCCAGTACTATTATTTAGTCTTACTTTTTTTAGTCCTTCTGGATTGGAAATACCTCCTTTTCCCAAAAAGAATTTTTTGTCACCTGTAAAGCTTTTGATTTTCTCACTACTTGATAGATATACCTTATTTCTAAAATCTGCTTCATATAAATTGTCTAATAGAACCATATTGGAATTATCATCATAGCTCACCTTAATATAACCATCTGATTTTATTTCATCTTCTCCCAATACTGGCTTCATATAATAAACAATTTTTAATCTTTTTTTCTCAGGAGTCCCATTATTTAATTTTAAAAGATTAACTTTTAAAGAGTCTTCATTTGGTACAAATACTTCTAGTTCTTGTGTAATTCCTAAACATTCGTGAATATATTTGGCAAAACCAAAACCATAAATAACACTATAATCATTTTCATCTGGCATCGGATTTAGGCCAAGTGACCACTTTTTGCCAGTTTTTAAGTCTTCCATATAAATTACTTCTGACGGAATATCTAAAAAAGCTCCATTTGACCAACTGGAAATTCGATTTAACCTACTATTTTTATACCAAGTATAACCTCCCATATTTTCTGTAACAAGTGTTCCAAAATGAGGATTTGCTAAAATATGGCTCCATACGGTTGGCAATCGATTTTGCTTATTTACTTTAATACGGTACTCTTTTCCATCTGGCGAAAAAGCACCATAGCCATTGTAATATTTAAGTTCTTCATTTTTTAATAGGTCAATTTGCGGTCTAAACTTATCTTCTTGATTTCCTTCAAAATATTCTTCTGGTATATTTTGTATTCCTGCCAAATATTCTTCTTCTAAATCATAAATTCGGTGTTTTAAATCTCCCAAATGGGTGTCAATTGTAAAACTAGATACAAAATTTAGCAAATCCAAGTCCTTTTTGGAAAGTTCATTTTTAGAAAGGATATAAATTCCACCTTTGATATTTTTCATAAAGGCTAAATGTCTATCTAAAATTTGGGATTCGATTTCTTCTCTTACATAGTTTTCATAGCTGTGTTTTTCTTCATCTAAAAAAACTAAATCAATTTGGATATTTTTACTTCTAAAAAATTCATACATTTTTAAAACTTGTTTGATGACATAAACATCATTACTATCTCTTATTTTTACCAATAAGATGGCTAAATCTCCTGATATTCCATATTTCCATAAGTCACTTTGACGAAAACCTGCTATATTTAATTTTTTAATTTGCCTTGTTCTTAATGGATTATCAAAAAGGATATAACCTAACACTTTTTGATATAAATTCATCTCCGTTGCTTTAACACCCAAATACCTACTTTCCGCTTCTGCCTTTATCTTTGCAATTTCAAATGCTCTTTTTACATTTTCTAAATTTTGATACTTATTTAAATTTTGAATGGCTGTTTCTTTCTGTGAACTCACCGAAAGAAGCAAACTAAGCATTCCCTTTTGCCCAGCTCCTAATTTAATTGCTTTTCGAAAAGCTACCATTGGGTCTGTCACTAACCCTATTTTTTTCGAAAATGGCCATGATTTTTCGACTGCCAAAGGTATATTTAAATTTCCTCTCCTATCTAATTTTTCTTTGTCAATTTCAAAGTCATGATCTACAATGGTTTCACAATCTGTTAAAAAGACTGTTTCTAAATAGATTTCTTCTTCTTCCTTATTTCTTTTTTTACGTTTTATTTCTAATCGATTATTTTTATCGTCATAATCAAAAATTAAAAATAGATTATTAAAAGCTGGATGCGCATAATCTTGCTCTTTTTTCGAAAGAATTGGTTCAAACATCCCTGTAATTTCTAAAGTTTGTTCTTTTTTTCCTACATTTTCAATTTCTAAACATCTTATCTCTACTGCTTCTTC
This sequence comes from uncultured Clostridia bacterium, assembly GCA_944390625.1. Classification (GTDB taxonomy): domain Bacteria; phylum Bacillota; class Clostridia; order TANB77; family CAG-508; genus CAG-269. The sequence goes on along the minus strand of CALXRH010000018.1, from coordinate 8,271 downwards.
TGGATCTACTGTTATTTTTAAATTGGTTTTTACAGATTCGAAATTTTTTTCAAATGCCATTTGGTCAGGCATAAAAGAAACGAAACTTCCTTCTTCTCCCACAACCATGACATCTTGTGTTTCCACATTTTTAACATAGAAAAAGATGCCTTGGTTATCATTTACTGTTTTTTTAAATCGATTGATATAAATATCATTTAATTTACTAAATCCTTGTAATTTTTGATTAACAGCAACGGTATATACCCCATTGGATATAACATTTGACCTGATTAATCTTTCATCAATTCCTTTATACGTCACAATCGAATAACTTTCATCGTCTTGATATTTTTGTTTCTCTGGTTTTTCTTTTTCTTCTTTTGTTACAATAAAAGTATCTGGCATTGTTTCTTGTAATAAAATCGATACAGCCTCTACTTCTGGATTTTGCATAAAACGCTTTTGAAAGATATTGTTATTCAGTAAATTATTTATCGAAAGCAAGATTAAAGCCTGATGATGTGCCATATAAGTTTTAACCACATTGGATATTTCATTTTGGCGTAATCGTTGTGGTGAAAAATCTAAACTTTCATAAAAACCATATTTATCATACATTCCATATTTTTCTAATTCTTTTAAATTTTGAATGACTTCTTTTGGTTTATCAGTTATCGCTAAACTACTGGCATAACTAGCAATAACGATTTCATCTCCTAAACCTCTTTTCAGTCCTAGCCAAGGAATTCCAAAGGCTTTATATTGATAATTAGAGTGTAAATCTTTTACATTAAAGGCTGACTCTGAAATTCCCCAAGGTACTTCTAAAGCTTTTGCATACTGCATTTGACACATTTCGGCAAACTGAATGGATTCATCTATTAAACTTCCTTTGTATCTTGGAATATTGATATTTGGCATTAAATATTCAAAAGCAGTACCTGACCAAGAAATTAAACCTTTTTTATGATTTACCATAGTAAGAGTTCTACTCAAACTATTCCAATGTTTGACCTCTACATCTCGTTTGATAATAGCAACAAGGCTTGCTTGTCTTGCCTCTGATGCTAGTAAATCATAGTAAGAATCGGTTAATTTATTTTCTTCGATATTAAAACCAATAAAAAATAGTCTATGATCTTTACTATATAATTTGGAAAAATCTGTCTGGTCAATCATAATTTTTACATCCTGGATAAGTGGTTTTAATTCTTCTTGATTCTGCTCTTCTAAAAAGGCTTTTACGACATACAAATACCCTACAAAATTTCCACTATCAACAGTTGAAATATATCTTGGAATCAGTGGTTCTTTGGTTTTGATGTTATACCAATTATATAAATGGCCATGCCATTTTGGTAACTGTTTTACCGTATTTAGTATATTTTTTAGTAGTTCTAGTCCTTGTTTTAACTCCATATACCCAAGGTCTACCCCAGCTATTGTTGCCATGAAAGATAATCCTATATTAGTAGATGAGGTACGATCTACATATAAATTTTTTCGGTCTTCTTGGTAATTATCTGGCATTAAATAATGATTTTCTTCTGTTAAATTATCGAAAAAGAAGTTAAACGTTCTTTGCCCAACCTCTTCAATATATTTGATTTCTTCTGAATTTAGCCTATCTTTTGGTTCTTTTTCTATAATTTCTTTACTAATTAGCCACATAAAACTTGGCGCTAATATCCAAAGGATTCCTGTAAATATTCCTACTATATTTTTCGTAAATAAAAAGTATAGTAAGCAAATCATGCCAAAAACTACATTAAATAACATGGTGCGATAGTAATTTATGATATCTCCTTTTTGGCTTTTTTCTGCTTCTTCTGATGTCATCCATTCTAACCTATGTTTTTTAGTAACTAACATACGATATAAAGTTTTACTAATTGCTTTCAAACTAATCCAAGCTTTATAGGGAAGTACACTAAATGTTAAAAAACCTCGATAAATTGCTCCTTTTATGCCAGAAGTTTTTGGGGTAAATGTGTTTTGTTTTTGTTCTCCTTCTTTTTTAAAAATAATGACATTTAAAATTTCTAAAACAAATGGCAAAATACTAGTAATAACAAGTAATGTAATAGGAACTATCGTGGATACGTGATAAATATTTCCTAAAAGTAAAAAGTAGATACCTGTGATAAGAATAGCTATTTCTAGTAAACTTCTTCTTAAATTATCACCTATTTTATATTTCGATAATAAATTTAGTTTTTTGTTTTTTAGCCAAGGAATAATTTGCCAATCTCCTCGAATCCACCTAGAAAGCCTTGCCATGAAACTTAAGTATTGACAAGGGTAACCATCCATAATTAAAATATCGGTTGCTAGCCCACATCTTAAATAACTTCCTTCTAATAAATCGTGGCTTAAAACGGTATTTTCTGGAATTTCATTTTTTAAAATTTTAGAATATAGGTTTAAATCAAAAATTCCTTTTCCGGTAAATATGCCTTCTCCAAAATTGTCTTGATAAGTATCGGAAATGGCATTGGAATACGAATCGACTCCTCCGCTTCCGGCAAATATTTGGGTAAATAAACTTTTATAACTAATATCTAAATTAACACCTACTCTTGGTTGAATTAGTCCATAACCATTGATTACTTTTCCATCTTGTATTTCTGGTTTATTTAGGATATGTGCCATGGTTCCTACTAGTTCAAAAGCTGTGTTTAAACTTAAGTCTGTATCACTATCTAATGTTATAATATATTTAATTTTGGGTAGCTTGTTTTGATATTCTTCTAACGTATTGGTATTAAATTTTTCGTCTGCCTCTTGTTTTCCCATATTCCCTAGTAAAAATTCTGTAAAATCAGTTAAAGCTCCTCTTTTTCTTTCCCAACCTAAATAGGAACCTTCCCCTTCATTCCATTTTCTTCTTCGATAAATAAAGTGAAAGCTCGGAAATGTATAATTTTTATATTTTCTATTCAGTTTTTCAGCTTCTTCTAATCCTACCTTTACAATTTCTCGATCATAAGGTTCCTCTTGCTGCTTGCTTTCTTTGCAATCTCCTAATAAACAAAAATAAAGATTTTTAGAAAGATTGGCCAAGTAATCTACTTCTAATTTTCGAAACATTTCCACTACTTTTTCTTTGGAACTAAGAATGGTTGGAATAATGACAAAAGTTGCTGCATCTTCTGGAATCCCCTGATAAAAATCAAGTTTTGGGATTCGTTTTGGTTTTACGATTTTGCTTAACATGTATTGTACAATTTGAATAACAAGTTCTGAAATAGGGATTAGCAAAAGCAAAAATGAAATTACCTTTATCCACAAACTTTCCGTTTTTTGTGGATAATACATGGCTAAACTAACAGAAAGAAGAATGGTAAATAAGCAAATACCCCCAAGATATATTTTTACTTTTTTCTTTGAGCTCATAACTTTGTTTTCGCGATATTGTAGTTTTTGATATAAAAGATTTACATTTTCTCCATTTAAGTAATAACCAATATGAGTTTGCTTTTCCGTTTGGTTATTTTCTTTTGCATCTTTGGCTAATTCTAATAATTTTTTGGCAATATACATTTCTGATATTTTGGTTTTTTTAGCTATTTCTTTAATCTTATTTCTGTAATCTTCTTTGGTCTTGTAATCCATTTGGTCATATATATTGGCTGGGTCTGCTCTTAAAATCTCTTCTACGCCATTTATTTTTTCAAATATTTCTAAAAAATTGATTCTTTGTAGTTTTTTAATAGAGGTAATACAATTTCCGATGGATATTTTCTTGACTGCTATATCAAAATGTTCTCTTTTGATAATTTCAGAAACATTGGAACCTGTTTTTTCTACCTCTTCTTCTAAGACTTTTAAAAAACTTTCTGTTTTTTTCCCATATTTTTTTAATTTATAGGACATATATTCTACAAAGGGATATTTTAAATCATAGGATTTAATTTTTAATGTTTTGGATGTTTTAAAATTTTCATATTTTTGTTCTCGTTTTGGCATATGGTCAATCAGTCTTTCGACAATGGATTCTACTTTGAATTTTTCCATTTGTGATACATAAATTGTTTCTAGAATTTGTCTGATATTTTCGATGATGGCAATTTGCATAAATATGCCTATGTTCCAAATTTCGTCCATACTTAAATTTTTTTTGGTTTGGTAAGCTCTTATACTTTCTTCTAATATTTCTTTGTTTATTTTATTGTCGGTGTAATTGACTATTTCAGATGCCAATACATAAATACGAGCAAACCCTTGCTGTTTTCCATTGGCAATTCCTACAAAATTGGTGTATTTTTTTACTGTCATTTCTTTTTCGATGGATTTGGTTATTTCTTCTATGGCATAAAAATTATCTAAAAGCCACTCACCTGCTGGATGGATGGAAATTTTTAATTTAATGTGTTCATTTAGCATATGATAGACTTCTTTGATTACCATATAATTTTCTAACAGCCTTGGGATGGGATAAGTTGCTTTTTCGGATTTACTTTTAATATTGTGAGTGCTAGCAACTTTTTCCAAGTGATGATAGAGTTCTTGTTTATTTAATAGGGCTCCTTCTATATTTAATATTCTTAAATTTTTCATAAAATAATTCCCCTTATTTGCAATTTTGTTTATTGTTTGCAAATTTGGGGAATTTTATACATTTTAATAATTTTCAGCTTTTATCTCAAAAAATGCTTGAGGATGGCTACATACTGGGCAAACTTCTGGTGCTTTTGTTCCTACAACGATGTGTCCACAGTTTCTGCACTTCCAGATTTTAACTTCTCCTGCTTCAAATACTTTTCCGTCTTTTACATTTTCTAATAATTTTAAGTATCTTTCTTCATGTTCTTTTTCTATTTTTGCCACTCCTTCAAATAGGAAAGCAATTCTATCAAAACCTTCTTCTTTTGCTGTTTTAGCAAATTCAGCATACATATCTGTCCATTCGTAATTTTCTCCATCAGCTGCTGCTTTTAGGTTTTCTGCTGTATTTCCGATTCCTCCTAATTCTTTGAACCACATTTTAGCATGTTCTTTTTCGTTTTGTGCAGTTTCTTCAAAGATAGCTGCGATTTGTTCATATCCTTCTTTTCTTGCTACACTTGCAAAATAGGTATATTTATTTCTTGCTTGTGATTCTCCTGCAAATGCTGCCATTAAATTTGCTTCTGTTTTTGATCCTTTTAATTCCATACTGTTTCCTCCTTATATTTTTTATTTTGTTTTGAACATTATACCATATTTTTAAGAATTTTCAAGTTTTTTTGGATTTTTTATTGACATCTTTTGGGTCTTTTAGTAAAATTTTTGTTTGTAGAAGGAGAAACGTTATGGAACATTGGAGTGTGGAAGATTATAAAAATTATACCGATAAAAAAAGTACCAAAAAAGCAAAATACAGGTCTTACAAAACTTCTATAGATGGCCATACTTTTGATAGTTTAAAAGAGGCAAAATTCTATCAGGATTTAAAACTTCGATTACAAGGGAAAGATATTAAAGGCTTTTGTTTGCAACCTACTTTTATTTTAGCACCTGGACTAAAATATAAAGCAGATTTTATTGTATTTAATAATGATGGCACATATGATATTATTGATGTAAAAGGATATAAAACGAAAGAATATATTGCTAAGAAAAAAGTTTTTGAAGATAAATATAATTTGAAATTGACAGAAATTGAGTGAATGATTGACATATCTGCTTTTTTCCTATATATTTAGTAAAAAGTACCAATGAGGTGATTTTATTGAAGAAAAAACTATCTATAAACAAAGGATTATTTATCAAAATCGTAGTGATTCTTTTTATGATTCTAATGTGTGTTTTAATATTTGTCAAAATACGAACGGATAACAATCCTGCTAAAATCTTAGAAGAACAAAGAGCTTCACTTTTTAATACAATTGATAAAAACACCCATGTAAATGTTACCAGATATACGGTATATGGTACACATTTCAATATAGAAGGAACCTTAGATATTGTAGAAATTTCTGGCATTAAAATTAGCAATGTAGAATTGATTGTAAAAAATCTAAATGAAGATGAAATACGGAATCAATTCCGATTTTAATTATTCCGATAATATCATTTCTTTTTCTACTTCTAGCGAAATAAATCGAGGTATTGATTTAGAAAATTTAGCTTTAAATGATTATTATCTTTTGTTAAAAGTAACCTATTCGAATAGTGATATCAAATATTATTCTTTAGCAAATCGTTCCGAATATGGAAATATCACTTATTATACCATTACCAAAAATCATAGTAACCATAAAATAGATATTTCATTTGGTCAATATCAAAATATTCCTTATATGTCTATAAACGTTACACAAGCAAATGAACTTCCAGAAGATGTGTACGATATTGCCATAGACCCTGGGCATGGTGGCTCAGATGCTGGTGCTACTTCTGGTGATTACACAGAAGCTAACTTAGTTTTAGATTGTGCTTTAACCCTAAAGTCTAAATTAGAAGATCTGGGTTTAAAAGTTTTTCTATCACGTGATGAAACTTCCCCTTCTGACGAAAATACCGCTTATACTATGTATGATGAGAACGGAAGAATCAATATCCTAAATGGTTCTCATGCCAAACTTTTAATCTCTCTTCATCTAAATAGCGAAATTTATAATAAAGATGAAGGCGGCGTTGAAGTATATGCACCAAATGATTGTAATTTAGATTTTGCATCTTTGCTTGCTAAAAATATCGTAGAAAAGGGCAATACCTATTATTCAGAGCTTTCTAGTTTTAAAAAGCTTGACCGGAGTTTATGTTCGTAATTTTACGAAAGCTGATATATTAGCTTTTGAAACAAGAGCCAATCGAGATGGTTATGAGCCTTATCAAATCACTACCTCTACCCCTTATCTTTATATCATTCGTGAAACTGGTGGTATATCGACAAATGCTTTTGTAGATGGTAGAAATCAGGACTATGGAACCAATCAATATTATCATTCTAATATGGGAATTGAAACCTATTTAATTGAACTTGGTTATATGTCTGTTGACAAAGATTTAAATAATATTATACAAAATTCGGATAACTATATGGAAGCCATTACGCAAAGTATTCAAACTTATTATCATTTATAAATGGAAAAGAGAACTCACCTCTTTTCCATCTTTTCAATTTTTAAAAAAAGATCCGTGCTCTTTTCCACTTTAATTCATTAAAAATTTTCTTATTGGTTGCAAGTTGCGCTTGCCCTATCATTTTTAAAATTTCTTTCCTAGGTTTTGTGGATAAACTCCTATTAGAAAATTCCCTATGAGGTACTGGTTTTTCAAACCATTTTGGCATTTGAAATTCATCTGCTTGCTTAACATTTTTAAACTCAACCTCTGCAATCACTAAACCCCTCATCCAACCATCAAATATATCGACTTCTACTTTTAAACCATCTTGAATGGGTACAATACATCGATATTTTTCAATGATTCTGCTTCCTCTAAAAGGTGCTAATTTACGATATTCTGCTTCTGTAATTTGTTTTTCTAACTCATAAATTGAATATTTTTGATTTTGATCGCCTCTTGCTTTAATGGTATGAGTAAAAATTTTTTCATTGGTAAATAAGTCTACACTTTCTCTTACGCGAATACTGCAAACCATATCTTTAAAAATGTGTTTTTGTGTGATTTTTTTGATACTTTCAATTTTTTTTGGTAAATATTTGATTGTGAATTTTCTTTCGATTTCTGTTGGTACCATAATTTTCTCCTTACTATTCATACCATTCAAATTCATAATTTGAAATTTTTACGATATCCCCTTCTTGAATTCCCGCTTTTTTTAGGGCTTCTTCTACACCTAAATTCACTAAATTTTTGTGTAGATAGTACATAGACTCATTATCATCAATATTAATTCTTCGCATTAATCTTTCGACAGCTTCGCCTTTTACTTCAAATTCATTTTGATTATGAATAATGGTAAATTCATCTTTGTTTTCTTCTAATGTATAAATCATTTTTTCTTTTGTTTCATAAAGTTCTTCTTTTGGCAAAGTTTTTAAAATTTTAGACACATAATTTAAAAGTTCTTCTACTCCTTCTCCTGTGCTACTAGAAATCTTAAATAACTCCATATTCTTTTCTTCTGCTAAATTTTTAAGTTCTTGGTATAATTCTTCGTTTGCAATATCTGCTTTGGTAGCTACTATAATTTGTTTTCTTTTCGCCAATTTTTCACTATAATTTTTTAACTCCTCATTGATAATTCTAAAATCATCTTTAGGATTTCTTCCTTCCATTCCGGATACATCAATTAAATGTAATAAGAGTCTGGTTCTTTCGATATGACGTAAAAAT
>CALXRH010000017.1 GCA_944390625.1 uncultured Clostridia bacterium | reverse complement strand
TAAAAGAAGAGAAGAACCATGAAGAATAAGATTTTTAAAAATATGGAATGGTGGATATTTATTTCAGCAATTTTGCTTTGTATTGTTGGCTTTGTAGCTTTATATTCAGCTACCCAATCCGATAATTTCGAAGATTTAAAAAAACAAATTATTTGGTTTTCCGTAAGTATTGTAATTATGATAATCGTTGTTTTTGTGGATTATCAAGTATGGGTAAAACTATCACCCATATTCTATGGAATATCAATTTTGTTATTAATAGCAGTTCTATTTACAAAAGCCATAAATGGAGCTAGTAGTTGGTTTAATATCGGAGTATTTTCGCTTCAACCAGCAGAATTTGCAAAGATATCGGTTGTATTATTTTTAGCTGCTACCATAGTCAAAATACAAGAAAAAGGAAAATCTGAAATCAATATTTTTTGGAAATTGGGTATCATCTTAGCAGTTGTTGCAGTACCAGTACTTTTAATATTATTACAACCAGATTATGGAACAGCTGCAGCCTACTTGGTAGCTTTAGTTTTAATGTTATTTGTATCTGGAATCGATAAAAAATATATCATTTCGGCATTTGTCATTGTCCTAGTATCCTTACCATTGTTATATTTCTTTGTATTACCAGAACATGCCAAAGAAAGAATAGACGTATTTTTAAATCCAGAATCTGACCCAAGAGGATCTGGATATAATGTAATACAATCCAAAATAGCAATTGGGGCAGGAGAACTTACTGGAATGGGTATCTTAAATGGGAACCAAACGCAATTAGGCTATTTATCGCCAAAAACAACAGACTTTATTTACTCGGTTATTGGAGAAGAAATGGGTTTTGTCATATCAGCTGGAGTAGTACTGGTTTATGTAACTTTAATTACCAAGGCATTATATGTTGCTAAAACGGCAAAAGATGATGTGGGGTCTTATATTGCAGCAGGAATTAGTGGAATCTTTTTATTCCATATGGCAGAAAATATAGGAATGACATTAGGTTTACTTCCTATAACGGGAGTACCATTATTATTTATTAGCTATGGTGGAAGTTCCATGATAACCAGTTTTATAGGTATTGGATTATTACTAAACATTAGTGGAAATAGAAAGAAAACAATTTTTGTAAAATAGGAGCCGTTCAATGTATTTACATCCATTAAAAATAGGAAATGTAATGTTAAAAAATAATATATTGTTAGCACCAATGGCAGGTATAACAGACCTGCCATTTAGAGTCATATGTGAAAAATTTGAGCCAGGGCTTGTTTTTTCCGAAATGGTAAGCAGCAAAGCAATCTTTTATGGCGACGAAAAAACAAAAAAATTAATGAACTTAGAAGGAGAAAAAAGACCGGTTGCCATTCAAATTTTTGGCTCAAGCGCCGAAGCAATGGGATATGCTGCAAAGTATGTTTCTAAAATAGCAGATATTGTGGATATCAATATGGGGTGTCCTGCTCCCAAAGTTGTAAAAAATGGCGATGGAAGCAAACTATTATTGGATTTAAAAAAAGCAAAAGAAATTATGGAGGTCGTTGTAAAAAATGCTAGTATTCCAGTTACATTAAAATTTAGAAAAGGTTGGGATAGCCAAAATATTGTAGCAACAGAAATTGCTAAAATAGCAGAAGAGGTTGGGATTTCTGCCATTACCATTCATGGAAGAACAAGAGCCGAATATTATGCAGGAACAGCAGATTTAGAAATTATCAAAAAAGTAAAAGATACAGTCAATATTCCTGTTATAGGAAATGGCGATGTAGTAGATGAAAAATCAGCTAAAGAAATGTTTGAAAAAACAGGTGTTGATGGAATCATGATAGGAAGAGGAGCTTTTGGGAATCCATGGATTTTTGAAAAAATTAGGTATTATCTAGAAACAGGAGATAAATTGGCAGATGAAAGTAACCTACAAAAATTAGAAATAATCAAAGAACATTTAAATTTAGAGATAAAAGAAAAAGGAGAAATAATTGCCATAAAAGAATTTCGAAAACATTTGGCAGCTTATAGTAAGAATATGCCAAATGCTAGTAGCTTTAGAAGCCAAATCAATAGGATTGAAAGTAGAAAGGAATTAGAAAAAGTTTTAGATGACTTTTTTAGAGAGGAGAGGTTTTAAGATGTATCGAACAAAAAATTTAGGAGAATTGAGATTAAGTAATGTAGGAGAAAAAGTTGAACTAGCTGGATGGGTTCAAAAAATAAGAGATTTAGGAGCCATGGTATTTATTGATTTAAGAGATGAAGATGGTATAACTCAAGTTGTAATCAATGATGCCACATTACAAAATCAGGTCAAAGATATCGTAAAAGAAAGTTGTATCCACATTGAGGGAAAAGTTGTGGAAAGAGCAAGTAAAAATCCTAAAATGGCAACAGGTGATATTGAAGTCATTGCTAATAAAATCGAAATTTTAGGGAAATGTAAACCAGAGCTACCATTTGAAATCAATTCTGACGTAGAGGCAAGGGAAGATTTAAGGTTAGAATATAGATTTTTAGATTTAAGAAATGATAAATTACACAAAAATATTTTACTTCGTTCTAAAATCTTAAAAGCTCTTAGAGATCGAATGGATGAACTAGGTTTTTTTGAAATTTAAACGCCACTTTTAGCCAATTCTTCTCCAGAAGGAGCAAGAGCTTACCTAGTTCCAAGTAGATTACATCCAGGAGAATTTTATGCCCTTCCCCAAGCACCACAGCAATTTAAACAATTACTTATGGTTTCTGGATTTAATAAATACTTCCAAATTGCACCATGTTTCCGAGATGAAGACCCAAGAGCAGATCGAGCACCTGGAGAATTTTATCAATTAGATTTTGAAATGGCATTTAGCACACAAGAAGATGTGTTTCATGTAATTGAAGATGTAGTACCATATGTTTTCAAAAAGTTTACCAATTGGCAAGTGACCGAAGGACCTTTTGTTAGAATTCCTTATCGAGAAGCAATGGAGAAATATGGAATTGATAAACCAGATTTAAGAAATCCGTTAATCATTCAAGATGTAACCAAATTATTTGAAGATACAGAATTTAAAGCTTTTCAAGATAAAACGATAAAAGTAATTATTGTACCAGATGGTGCCTTACAAGGAAGAAAGTTTTTTGATAAAATGGAAGAATTTGCAAAAACAGAATGTGGAGCAAAAGGTTTAGCTTGGACAAAATTAACAAAAGAGGGAACCTTAGAAGGAGGAATTGCAAAATTCATTACACCAGATTTAGTAGAAAAATTAAAAACAGATTATGGTTTAAAAGAAAATGCCAGCCTATTTTTTATTGCAGATAGACTAGACATAGCCCAAAAAATAGCAGGACTTGTTAGAATTGAACTAGGAAAACGTCTAGATTTAATCGAAAAAAATATTTACAAATTCTGCTTTATTGTAGATTTTCCAATGTATGAACTAACAGAGGAAGGAAAAGTCGATTTTAACCACAATCCATTTTCTATGCCACAAGGAGGATTAGAAGCACTAGAAAATAAAAATCCATTGGATATTTTAGCCTATCAATTTGACTTAGTATGTAATGGCTATGAAATGGCATCTGGAGCCGTAAGAAATCATAATCCAGAAATTATGGTAAAAGCATTTGAAATAGCAGGCTATACAGAAGAAGATGTAAAAAATAGATTTGGAGCCTTATACAATGCGTTTCAATATGGAACACCACCACATGCTGGTGCAGCTCCTGGAATTGACAGAATGATTATGCTAATCGAAGATTCACAAAACATAAGAGAAGTAATAGCATTCCCTAAAAATAAAAGAGCGAGAGACTTACTTATGAGAGCACCATCAAAAGTTTCTGAGCAACAATTAAGAGATGCCCATATATTTTTGGAAACGGAGGAAAAAAATGGGTATGAAGAAATATAAATTAGAAGGAATTGTATTTTTAAGTGGAGCCATTCAAATGGGATTAGAACTACTAGCATCTAGAATACTTTCACCCTATGTTGGTAGTTCTAATGTCGTTTGGACAAGCATTATAGGAATTATTTTAATTAGTATGAGTTTAGGATATTGGTATGGAGGAAAAAAGGCAGATAAAAATTCTAGCTTAGATGTTATAGCAGAAGTCTTATTGATTGCGGCATTAGCCGCTAGTTTTATACCAATATTTGAAACACTTATTGTAAAAAATATAGCAGGTATCATTAGTAATTTAACCTTAGCAGCTATTATATGTGCTCTAATTGTATTTTCTGTTCCAAGTTTTATCTTAGCTATGATATCTCCACTTGCTGTAAAACTTACGGTAAAAAATAATCTTGAAATAGGCTCATCATCTGGAAGAATATCAGCGATATCTACTATTGGTAGTATTGTGGGAACTTTTTTAATGGGGTTTGTTTTAATACCTCATATAGGAGCAAGTAATATCAACATTTGTATTATCCTGATTTTACTGGTTATGTCCATTATTATTCGAGAAAATAGAGACAAGAAATATTTTTATTTAACCACATTTTGTGTAAGTTTAGCAATTATGTTAGTTGTCTTAGGAAAATACGTTTTTTTAAAATCAAATCCAGATATCGTATTAGATACAGATTCTGAGTATAGTAGAATTTGGGTAAAAGAGATTCAAACACAACAAACTAGCTATAAAACGTTGCAAGTAGATATGGGGTTAGAATCCTATTTAGATACCCAAACCAATGAAATGGGAGCAGAATATCTAAAATATTATGATTTATTTGAATATTTTAATCGAGAGGCAAAATCTACACTTTTAATTGGAGGCGCAGCCTATACCTACCCGATGCATTATTTAAATAAATACCAAGACAAAACAATTGATGTAGTAGAAATAGATGATAAAATGACACAAATTGCTAAAGAACAATTTGGTTTAAACACAGAAGATCCAAGGTTAACCATCTATAGCCAAGATGGCAGAAGTTTTTTAAATTATAGTGAAAATCAATATGATACCATCTTAATAGATGCTTTTAAGGGCTTAAATGCTCCTTTTGAATTAACAACCTATGAAGCGATGGTAAATGCTAAAAAAAGGTTAAAAGAAAATGGAATTGTTATAACCAATGTAATTTCTGCCATTGATGGAAAAGATTCCGACTTTATAAAATATGAATATGCAACCTATAAAGCCGTTTTTGATGATGTAAAAATATTTGCAGTAAAAGATTATAAAGAAAAAGAGGAAAGCCAGAATTTAATATTGATCGGAATAAAAGGAAATCCTCAAATAGATGAAAACAAACACGATGAATATGTAGAATTACTTGAAAAAGAAATTTTGGATTTTACGACTGATAAAAATATTGTAACAGATGATTTTGCTGTTATTGGAAATTAATTGGAAAAGAAGGCCATGCCTATTTCTAATTTGACAAAAACAAGGATTTGAAGTAAAATAGATACATTAGAAAATAAAAAGGAGAAATGAAATTGCAAAGTAGTAATAGAAAATTATTTGACAGTTTAGTATCTAGAACTAAGATTTATCTTGTCATAATATTTATCTTATTAGCAACCATATGTGTACTAAATGCAAACTTTATCCTACCAGCAATTATCTTATTTATAGCCATATTAGGATACACATATTTTGCCAACAACAAAAGAAAAAGTGAAATATCGCAGCATTTGCAAGATTTAACATTAAATGTAAATTCAGCAGCAAAAAATAGTTTGATTTATTCACCAATTCCATTAATCATTGTAGAAACAGATGGGAATATCATTTGGAGAAGTACAAAATTTGTTTCTGAATTTGCCAATATTGATATCAATAACTATATCAATGAATTATTAGAAAACATCAATGCAGATATCAAAATAAGAGAAGACAAAAAAGATAAATCAATTGTAAGAAATTTAAAAATTGATAACAGAGATTACAAAATACTTGGCGAATTTGTGAAATCTGGAAATCATGAAAGAAAAAAAGAAAATAAATACATGATGATATTATACTTTATTGATGAAACAGAAAACTTAAAACTACAAAAAGAATACAATGATTCCAAAAGCTGTGTAGGCATTATTATGATTGATAACTACGAAGAAACCATGCAAGTAATTGATATTGATACAAGGCCTCAGATTACAGCTGAAATCGAGAAATCCATTTATGAATGGGCAAACCAAACAGAGGGAATTATTGTTAAATCAGATAGAGACAGATTCATTTATTTATTTGAACAAAGATATCTAGAAAAAATCAAAGAAAATAAATTTAACATACTAGATACCATAAAGGAAATCAATATAGAAGGAAGAGCGCAACTTACATTAAGTATAGCCATTTCCAATGAAGGAGAAACTGATAAAGAAAAATACCAATCAGCCTTAAATACCATAGATGTAGTATTAGGTAGAGGGGGAGATCAGGCAGCTATTCGAGAAAATGGAAAATACCAATTCTTTGGGGGTAGAACAGAAGAAATTGAAAAAAGGACCAAAGTAAAAGCAAGAATTGTAGCTCATGCCTTAGAAGAATTAATATTAGAAAATGAACAAGTAATCATTATGGGACATGCGAATCCCGATATTGATGCGATCGGTTCTGCAATTGGGATGTATCGATTAGCAAGCAATTTAGGAAAACCTGCCTTTATCGTAGCCAACACCAACACCATGGCACTTGAAAGTGTTAAACAAAGCCTAGATGAAGAAGATTTCAAAGATGTCATCATAAATGAAGAAATGGCAGAAGAAAAAATCACACCAAAAACATTATTAATTATTGTAGACACTCACAAAGCAAATTATGTAGAAGTGCCAAGTTTACTAGAAAAAACAAATCAAATTGCCATTATTGACCATCATAGAAGAAGTCCAGATTTTATTACAAAAAGCATATTAACTTTTCACGAAGTTTATGCCTCATCTGCGGCAGAACTAGTAACCGAACTTTTACAATATACGCAAATGCCGACTGAATTAAAGAAAATAGAGGCAGAAGTTTTATATGCAGGAATTATGATGGACACCAAAAACTTTACATTTAAAACAGGAGTACGTACATTTGAGGCAGCTGCCTATTTAAGAAAATATGGAGTCGATATTATAAAAGTAAAAAAATGGTTTCAAAGTGATTTAGAAACTTACAATAAAATAACAGAAATTATAAAAACCACAGAAATTGTAAATGATTCGATTGGTATTGCTATTTACCATGAAGATAATAAAAATGCCAACGTAATTTGTGCCAAAACAGCAGATGAATTATTAACGATTGGAAATATAACAGCTTCGTTTGTATTAGGAAATGTAGGAGATAAGATTACCATCAGTGGGCGTTCCATTGGAGATATTAATGTACAACTCATTCTAGAAAAAATGGGAGGCGGAGGCCATATAACTCTTGCCGGTGCTCAAATTGAAGGAAAAACAATTGAAGAGGTTAAAGCAGAACTAATTGAGAAAATTCGTGAATATTTTGATGAGAATGTAAGTTAAGTGATTATGTTTTTACATAATCGCTTTTTATGTATTGAAAATTAGAAAAAATTATAGTAAAATAAGAAAACAAAGAAAAGGAGGAAACACCATGAAAGTTATATTAAAAGAAAACATAAAATCGATAGGAAAAAAAGATGAAATTATAAACGTATCAGACGGATATGCAAGAAACTATTTATTAGCTAAAAATTTAGCAGTAGAAGCAACAGCTTCTAACCTTGCCAAATTAAAATCCAAACAAGATTCCGAGCAATATAAAAAAGGGATAGAAAAAGAAGATGCTAAAAAAATAGCAGATAAAATGGAAAGAATCAAACCACAATTCAAGGTAAAAACAGGAGAAAATGGAAAAGTATTTGGAGGAGTATCAAGTAAAGAAATAGCAGAAAAGCTAGAAAAAGAGTATGGTATTAAAATCGATAAGAAAAAAATCGAATTAAAAGATACCATAAAAACACTTGGTATCACAAAAGTTCCGATAAAATTATACGAAGGTGTAATAGGAAGCTTAAAAGTTGAAGTATTAGGAGAATAAAAGGCAAAAAATATTACTATTTTAGTAGTATTTTAATGTGAATTTGTGCCTATAAGAAAGGGATGCAAGTAAAAATGGAACTAGGAAAAATACCACCACACGATATAGAAGCAGAACAAGCAGTAATAGGAAGTATGCTTACTGATAATGAAGCAGTAATGGCAGCTGTAGAAAAATTAACAGTAGAAAGCTTTTATCGAGAAGACAATCGATTAATATTCGAGGCTGTTATCAACTTATACAACAGGTCAGAACCTGTAGACTTGGTGACGGTAAAAGATGAATTAACTTCTATGGGGAGTTTTGAAAAAGTTGGTGGATTTGAATATTTAGCAACTTTACCCGATAAAGTCCCAACCACAGCCAATGCCCAGAAATATATTGAAATTGTAGAAGAAAAGGCAACCTTACGAAAACTAATAAAAACAGCCAACGAAATTATTGATTTAGGTTATAACCCAACAGAAGACGTAGAAGACATTATGGCAGGAGCGGAAAAAAAGATATTTGACATCATTCAAAACAAAAACCAAAAAAGTTATACCCCCATAAAAGATGTTTTAATTGAAAGTTTTACCAAATTAGAGGAACTTTATAATCAAAAATCAAAAATTACAGGGGTACCGACTGGTTTTGTTGATTTAGATGATAAAACGGCAGGACTTCATGGCTCTGATTTAATTTTAATTGCAGCACGTCCAGCCATGGGAAAAACAGCATTTGCTTTAAATATTGCAGCCCATGCAGCTATTCGAGAAAATGTACCAGTTGCTATTTTTAACTTAGAGATGTCAAAAGACCAACTTGTAAACAGAATTTTATGTATGGAAGCCATGGTAGATAGTAATAAAGTCATGACTGGAAAACTAGAAGAAGATGATTGGAGCAAACTGGCTGGCGTTGTTGGTCCAATTTCTGATGCGGGTATCTATATTGATGATACACCAGGCATATCCATTATGGAAATTAGAACCAAATGTAGAAAGCTAAAAATGGAAAAAAATATTGGTTTAATAGTAATTGATTATATCCAATTAATTCAAGGAAGTAACAACAGAAAAAACGGAAGCCGTGAGCAAGAAATTGCAGAAATTAGTAGATCTTTAAAAATTCTAGCCAAAGAATTAAATGTACCTGTTATTGCTTTATCACAGTTGTCTAGAGCAGTAGAGCAAAGACCAGACCATAGGCCAATGCTCTCTGACCTTCGTGAATCCGGTTCTATAGAGCAAGATGCCGATATTGTTATGTTTTTGTATCGTGATGATTATTATAATCCAGATACAGAAGAAAAAGATATATCAGAGGTTATTATTGCAAAACACAGGGCAGGTTCTACAGGAACTGTAAAACTACTATGGATGGGTAATTACACAAAATTTGTAAATTTAGCAAGAGGATATGATAATTAAAAATATATTATTACATCAAAATGGCAAGAAAGGAAAATCGCAATATGTTAAAAAAGAGAATCTTAGATACAATAAAAAAATATAATTTAATTGAACCAAATGATAAAATTATATGCGGTGTGTCTGGTGGTCCAGATTCCATTTGTATGTTAGATATTTTAAGGCAAATGCAAAAAACATTAAATTTTACTTTAATCGTTTGCCATGTCAACCATCTGATTCGAGAAGAAGCCATACTTGATGAAAAATATGTGGAAGATTATTGTAAAAAAAATGAATTGAAATATTATCTAAAAAGAATAGATGTAAAAAAATATGCTAATAATAAAAAACAGGGAACAGAAGAAGCAGGAAGAAATGTTCGATATGATTTTTTTGAGGAAGTCTTAAAAAAGGAAAAAGCTAATAAAATAGCAATTGCACATAACAAAAACGATAAAATAGAGACCATCTTTATGAATATACTAAGGGGCTCTGGTATTTCAGGTTTAAAAGGGATAGAACCAATTAGGGAAAACAAATATATAAGACCTCTTATCGAAATAGAAAGAAAAGATATTGAAAATTATTGCAAAGAAAATCACTTAGAGCCTAGAATTGATAAAACTAATTTTAAAAACGACTATACAAGAAATAAAATTCGAAATATAGTATTACCCTATATTAAGAAAGAGTTTAACCCTAATATTATAGAGACAATCAATCGACTATCAATTGTAATTAGTGAGGAAGATGAATATTTAAAAAAACAAACCATAGATATTTTTAAAAAAATTAAAATACAAGAGAATAATGGCAAAATTATATTAAACTTAAAAGAATTTAACAAACAAGATAGAGTTATAAAAAAAAGAATATTATTTTATGCAATTGAAAAAACTGTGGGAAATATTCAAAATATAGAGAAAGTAAATATTGATGATGTTATTCAACTTTGTGAAAAAAATATTGGTAATAAATATTTAATGCCAAATAAGAAGATAAAAATTCTAGTCAATAAAGGCCAGATTTTTTTTGAGGCTACCAATAAATAGTTGGTATTGAAAGAATGTGTATTAAGAGTTAAAATCTATTGTGTGAAAGATTTGTGAATTAACAAAATTAATTGAAAAAAGTATTGCAAATTTGATGGTGATATGGTATAGTTCAGTACATAAGGAGGAGGAATTTATAGTGAAAAATGGAATAAAATCATTAGCCGTGTGGCTAATTATAGGAGTCATTCTAATTGTAGTTATTTCATCTATTATGGAAAATAGTAACTCAAAAATGACTTACTCAGAATTGATAGAAAATATTGAAGATGGGAATGTAGCTAGTGTAGAATTATCATCAGGAGGAGATACAGCGATTGTTACACTAAATGATAATAATAAAACACAAAAGCAAGTAAATATACCAAGTTTAGATAGTTTTGTAACCTATGCAGAAGATTATATTAAAACCGGGAGTTTTTCTTTGGAAAAGGATTCGGAATCTATATGGATTACCATACTTAGTTTGATTACTCCATTTGGATTACTAATCATATTCTTTATATTCTGGTTCTTTATGATGAATCCAGGAAACTCACAAAGTGGCAGTAAAACCATGACATTTGGAAAAAGTAGAGCCAGAATGATAAACGCAGCAGAAAAAAATAAAATAACATTTGATGATGTAGCAGGTGTTGATGAAGAAAAAGAAGAATTAGAAGAAATTGTAGAATTCCTAAAAAATCCGAAAAAATTCACCGATATGGGAGCTAGAATCCCAAAAGGAGTCTTATTGGTTGGCCAACCAGGAACGGGTAAAACATTACTTGCCAAAGCTGTTGCTGGAGAAGCAGGAGTACCATTTTTTATCATTAGTGGTTCAGACTTTGTAGAAATGTTTGTAGGTGTAGGAGCATCTCGTGTAAGAGACCTATTTGAACAAGCAAAAAGAAATGCACCATGTATTATCTTTATTGACGAAATTGATGCCGTAGGACGTCAAAGAGGAGCAGGTCTTGGTGGAGGTCATGACGAAAGAGAGCAAACCTTAAACCAATTACTAGTAGAAATGGATGGTTTCTCGGCAAATGAAGGAGTTATTGTACTTGCTGCAACCAACAGACCAGATGTATTAGATAAAGCCTTACTAAGAGCAGGAAGATTTGATAGACAAATTGTAGTAGGGGCACCAGATGTAAAAGCAAGAGAACAAATACTAGAAGTTCACAGCAAAAAGAAAAAATTAGACGATGACGTAGATTTAAAAATCATTGCTAAAAACACCTCAGGATTTGCAGGAGCAGACCTAGAAAATATCTTAAATGAAGCTGCGTTACTTGCAGCCAGAAGAAATAAACAAAAAATTGGAATGCAAGAAATAGAAGATGCCATGGTAAAAGTTACGATGGGACCTGAAAAGAAAACCAAAGTAAGAAGTGACCATGAGAAAAAATTAGTAGCTTATCATGAAGCTGGTCATGCGGTAGTCAGTAAATTTTTACCAACCCAAGACCCAGTTCATGAAATATCCATTGTACCAAGAGGAATGGCTGGTGGCTATACTATGTATCGACCAACAGAAGATAAATCTTTCATGTCTAAAACAGCGATGGAAGAACAAATTGTATCACTTCTAGGTGGTAGAGTAGCGGAAAGCTTAATTTTAAATGATATTTCAACAGGAGCAAGCAATGACATAGAAAGAGCTTCCCAAATTGCCAGGGCTATGGTAACGGTTTATGGTATGAGCGAAAGAGTAGGAGCGATTATGTTTGGGCAGGGACAAGGAGAAGTATTTTTAGGAAGAGACTTAGCACAAACGAAAAACTATTCCGAAGAAACAGCAGCTGTTATTGATGAGGAAGTAAAAGCGATTATTGATAAAGCTTATAATACAGCCAAACAAATCTTGTCAGCCAATATTGATAAACTTCATATCGTAGCGGGAATCTTATTAGAAAGAGAAAAAATTGATGGAGAAGAATTTGACAGAGTATTTAATGGATAATTACTTTTAAAAATAAAGAGCGGACGTAAGTCTGCTCTTTCGTAGTTTTATAGCAAAAATGAAACATAAGGACTTAACAAGTATAAAAATAGATAAACAAGGAGAGAAAAAAATATGAATTATGCAGACATAAAAACAGTTGATATCCAAGACGGAACAGGTGTTAGAGTATCACTTTATGTGAGTGGATGTCATTTCCATTGCAAAGGATGTCATAATCCAGAAGCTTGGAATTTTAATTATGGAAAAGAATACAATGAAGAAACCGAACAATTTATATTAGAACAATTAAATCACGATTACATAGCAGGTCTATCCATCCTTGGAGGGGAACCATTAGAACCTGAAAATCAAAAAGCATTAGTAAGTCTTGTACAAAAAGTAAAACAAAAATATCCCAATAAAGATATTTGGTGTTATACAGGATATGATTTTGAAAAAGACATATTAGGAAATATGTACAAAAAATTTGATTTTACTCCAAAATTATTAGAACATATAGATGTTATAGTAGATGGAGAGTTTCAAGAAGAAAACAAATTAACTGATTTAAAATTTAGAGGATCTACTAATCAAAAAAAGATAGATGTCAAAAATAGTTTAAAAAAGAATCAGTTGGTACAACTAAAATTTGGAGATGAAGAAAGATATGAAAAATTACTTGGAAATCCATTGACATAGAGCAAAAAAGATGATAAAATATAAACCGTTGTGGAATATTATGCCATAACGGTTAAATTTTTTATAGGAGGTGAATTTAAGTGCCAACAATTAATCAATTAGTAAGAAAAGGAAGAAAAACAGGAGTTACCAAATCTACTGCTCCAGCATTACAACATGGTTATAACTCAAAAAATAAAAGATTAACCAACAATAGAAGTCCTCAAAAAAGAGGTGTATGTACAGTAGTTAAAACCGTAACACCTAAAAAACCAAACTCAGCTTTAAGAAAAGTAGCCAGAGTTCGTTTATCCAATGGATATGAAGTTACATCTTATATTCCAGGAATCGGACACAATCTACAAGAACACAGTGTTGTTCTAATCAGAGGAGGAAGAGTAAAAGACCTTCCAGGTGTAAGATACCACATTATCAGAGGAACATTAGATACAGCAGGAGTAAAAGACAGAATGCAAGGACGTTCTAAATACGGAGCAAAACGTGCTAAAAAATAATCAGTCAACGATTTGCTATGCAATATAGTGCTTATTCTTACTAAACTTAAGGTACTTAAATTTAGAAATAGATGGAGCATTATACGGGTAAGTTTTAAACTTATCAGAGTAACTTGGACACCTTATGGGTGTCAAAAATAAAATAATAAAGTAAGGAGATACTGTAAAAAGGTAACATCAACCATTCATAAGTAGGGGGACATATCTTGACCCCGAAGGAAAGCTTATGAAAAAGATGTGTCCCCTTACCTTAGAAAAAGAAGGAGTGAAGATTAGTGCCAAGAAGAGGTTTTATAGCAAAAAGAGATGTATTACCAGATCCAATGTACAACAGCAAAGTTGTAACAAAGCTAGTAAACAACATCATGTTAGATGGTAAAAAATCAGTTGCTCAAAAAATCGTTTATGAAGCATTTGACATCATAAAAGAAAAAGAAGGAAAAGAACCTTTAGAAGTTTTTGAAGCAGCTTTAGAAAATGTAATGCCAGTTTTAGAAGTAAAAGCAAGAAGAGTAGGAGGAGCAACCTACCAAGTTCCATTAGAAATCAGACCAGAAAGACGACAAACATTAGGTTTAAGATGGCTTGTAACATATGCTAGAAAAAGACATGAAAAAACAATGGCTGAAAAACTAGCT
>CALXRH010000016.1 GCA_944390625.1 uncultured Clostridia bacterium | reverse complement strand
GGAACAGCAAAGCCTTTTGTTACTTTTTTACATAGTTCTTCTACAGCTCTATCTTCTGCTCCTAAAACAGCTGCCATTTGCCAGTTGCCACTTGGTGCTAGTTCTTGCATATATTCTCCTCTTTTTTGGACTAGTTTTACACCATCTTCAAAAGATAGTGCCTTACTATAAATAAGTGCCGTATATTCTCCTAAACTTAAGCCACTTGAGATTTCTGCTTGGATATTTTTTTCTTTTAATAATTCTAAAATAGCCAAACTATTGGTTAGAATAGCTAATTGTGTATATTTGGTTTGATTTAAAATTTCTTCTGCCCCTTCAAAAGATAATTTGGCAATGTCGATGCCTGTTAGGTTTTCTACTTGTTTGTATATATCTCTTACTTTTTCATATTTTTCATATAAATCTTTTCCCATTCCTACAAATTGGGAACCTTGACCTGGAAATAAAAATGCTGTTTTCATATTTTGTATTGGTTAGCTTTCCTTAAGCTAACTTCTCCTTTTTTTTTTTTTTTATTATTTTTTATCATGCTCTCTAACAAGTTGTCAACTAATTTTTTTGGCAATTTGGTTGATATTGGTTTATTATGTTTCTTTCTATTAGTTTTTTTTCGAATAATTCACAAAATTTTGTAATTACTGCTTCATTTTCTACATTGATTGAGAATTCTTTTTTTATGGATGTTGCTAGATCTTTTATTTCTTTTGCAAATTTTTCTTGATTGGTGTTAATGCCAATTCCTACTACAATACATTTTACTTTTTCATTTTGTACTTTGGTTTGAGTAAGAATTCCTCCTATTTTTTTGTTTTTGGAAACAATATCATTCGGAAGTTTTATATGTAACGTAATTTGGTATAATTGCTGAAATGTTTCTACAATTGTTTGAGTAATTTCTAAAGTAAGTCCTTCTAATTTTTGTAGTTTACAATCTGTTTGGATATAAAAAGAAAATGCTATATTGTTTTTGGTGTCTGTATACCAAGTTCTTCCATGGGTTCCTATTCCTCCTGTTTGGATGTCTGCAAGGATAATAGTTCCATTTTTAATTTCTTTTTTTTCTATTCTTCTCCATATCTCTTTTTGGGTTGAATCGATTCTTTCGTAATGGTAGACATTTTTTCCTAAAAATTTGGTTTTTAAATTACGAAATGGCATTTTCTTTTTCTTCTTTCATGATTTTATCTAAGTTTTGTTGTCTTTTGATTTTATTGGTTGCTGTTTTAATTAATGGTTCTGTGGTTAACAAAAATCCTCTAATTGCTTTATATTTTGGCATTATTTTATTAATTTCTTTGATTTTGTTGGAAATTGCCTCATGGATTTGTTCCTTGGTCTCTACTTTATAGGCATTTTTTACAATTTCTTCGTTGTAAACTAATTTAGCATATATCTTTATATTGTCTTTGTCTTCTGATACTTGTTTGCCAAAAATAAAGGATTCTTCAATTCCTTCGATTCGATTAATTAGGTTTTCCATTTCTTCTGGATAAATATTTTTACCATTTTTTAAAACAATGACATTTTTCTTTCTGCCACAAATAAAAATATATCCTTCTTCATCTATTTTGGCTAGATCTCCTGTGTAAAACCAACCATCTATTAAGGCGTTTTTGGTTGCTTGTTTATTTCCGAAATATTCTAGCATGATATTAGGACCTTTTACAACAAGCTCACCAATACCATCTTTGTCTATATCTACAATTTTAGCTTCCACCGATGGAACAGTTCTTCCAATGGAACCTGTTTTATAGTATTTTTTATTTCCAATAGAAACAATTGGTGAGGTTTCAGTAAGACCATAGCCTTGCACTAGATTTAGTCCTAATTTTCTGTATTTTTCTTCTATGGTTCTTTCTAAGCTTGCTGCCCCACTAATTAGCCATCTGATATTTCCTCCAAGCATATTGTGAATTTCTTGGAATACTTGCTTTTTTTCTTCCATGGTAGCATTTTGATATTTTTCTTCTTTTTCTAGTATTTCTTCTAGCTTTCCTTGTTCTTCTAATTGTTTTCTTATGGTTTTAAATACATTTTCGTAAATTGCAGGAACAGATGCCATAAAACTTACTTTATATTCTGCTAAATTTTCTACAATATAGCGAAGCCCATCACAAAATACAATTTGTGCTCCTTTGTAAAAAGGAAATAAAAATCCAACAGTACATTCAAACACATGGTGTAATGGTAAAAAGGATAAAAAGATGTCATTTGAGTCAACATCTAAAACAGAGGCTAGATCCATTAGATTCGATACAATGTTTTTGTGGGATAAAGCTACTATCTTGGAATCTGATGTTGTACCAGAGGTAAATAACATAATAGACATTTTTTCACTTTCTATTTTGGCATCTAAAAAGCTTCTGTTTCCTTGGTCGATTAATTCTTTTCCTTCTTCGATTAGTTCTTTTTCTGAATAAATTCCTTCTTTGTGTTCTGGTAAGTCCATTGATATGAGTGTTTTTAGTTTTCCTATTCCTCTATTTACGATGTTTTTTAAAGTTTGGTTGTATTTTTCTGAATAAAAAATGGCTTCTACTTCTGATCGTTCGATTACTTTTTGTAATTCATTTTCTGGCAATGATTTGTCTAGTGGTACAACGATTCCGGTTCCACAGACAATGGCTAAGTAGGCAATTTCCCATTCGTATCGGTTTTCTCCAATTACGGCTATTCTTTTGTTTTGAAGTCCCATGTCGATTAGCTTGGTTCCTAAGTTGTTTATCATTTCTCTTACTTGTTTGTGGGTATATGTTTTGTAGGTTTTGTTTTCTTTATCTATTTTTATTTTATAGGCTATTTTTTCTCCATATGCTTTTCCAGATTTGTTTAGCATATCTTTTAGGTCTGTTATCTCTTGGTATGGATATAGTCTTTCTTTCATTTTTTACCTCCGTTTACGCTTTACGCATTCGCATTTATTTATATCATAAATTTTGGAAAATTGGAATTGAACTGGAAGGTCAGTATAAAAATTAGGGATTTTTATACTGTTTCAATTTAAAATAGAAAAAAGTTGAAATTTAAGAGACAACCTCCTTGATTTCAACTTTTTATTTCTTATTTAATTATCTCATTCGCGTTATAATATTATACTTGGTCTTATTTTCCTTTACATTAAATTTTCCGGATTCAAGTCTTCTAATTCCTTCAAAACAAACTTTCCATCTTTCCTAATTAATACATCATCAAACCAAATTTCTCCACCACCATATTTTGGTGTTTGGATATTTACAATATCCCAATGTATGCTAGAGCGATTCCCATTATCACTTTCTTCTAAACTGTCTCCTGGCGTAAAATGGAAACTGCCTTTTACTTTTTCATCAAATAAGGTATCTCCAATTGGTTTTTCTATGTAAGGATTTAAACCGATTGCAAATTCTCCAATGTATCTGGCACCTTCGTCTATATCTAAAATTCGATTTAGTTCTTCACTATGATTTGCAGTTGCTTTTATGATTTTTCCATCTTTGAACTCAAATCTGATATTATGAAAACTTACTCCATTATAGGTGGTTTCTGTGTTGTAGGTAATATAACCTTGTACGCTGTCTTTTACCGGAGCAGATGCAACTTCTCCATCTGGTATATTATAGGTTCCATAATATTTTTCTGATTTTATTCCTTTGATACTAAATTTTAAATCAGTTCCTGGCCCTATAATATGAACTTTATCAGTTTGATTCATTAATGCTACTAAATTATCCATAGCTTTTGCCATTTTTGCATAGTCTAAATTACATACGTGAAAATAAAAATCTTCAAATTCATCGATGTTCATTTTGCTATCTTGTGCCATAGCATAATTTGGATATCTTACTATACACCATTTTGTGTTTTTGACTCTTTCTATAAAATGAACAGGCGTTGTGTAGTATTTGTTGTATAAATTCATGGTTTCACTTGATAATCCATTTAATTCTGAGGTATTACTGGTTGCTCTTATCCCAATATAGGCATCCATGTCTTGCATTTTGGTTAAGTCATGTTTGGCATAAAGTTTGATTTGTTCTTCTGTTGCTCCCTTTAGCATTACTCGAAGTATTTCATAGTTTATGATATTGAAATATGGTTTAGCTCCCATTTCTTCTGCTTGTTTGATAATTTCTTTGGCAAGTAAAATGCCATCTTCTCCTAATATTTCTACTAATAGATTTTCGTTTTTTTGTAGGTTTATGGAATGATTTAGTAGATTATTAGCTAGTTTTTTTATTCTTAAATCTATCATATTTTGTTTCCTTTCTAAAAAATAGATTTCCTTTATTTTTTTCGTATTCTTGGTTTGCTATGTTTTTTATATTATCATATTTTATATAAAATGATTCATATACTCAATCAAAAATAGTGGTATATTTAGAACTTTATCATTTTTAGATAAATTGTTCATAGAAAATCTTATAGCTATCTTATTGTTATTTTGTTCATTATATCTTGTAAGGCTTATATTGTTTGTGGTTCTATTTGATTTCACTTCAATAGGAATTATTTCATTCTTATATTGCATAATAAAATCTATTTCATGTCTATCAAATGTATAATAATTAGGTACATTATCCAATACAGCAGTCAACATATTTAGTACGTAATTTTCTGTAAATGCCCCCTTAAATTCTTGAAATAATTTATCTCCCTCAACCACAATCTTACTATCTAAATTAGCCATTCTTCTTAGTAAACCGACATCGTTTATATAAATTTTAAATGCAGTTAAATCATTATATGCTTTTAATGGAAAATCTGGTTTTTTTATATTATAAATTTTATAAATTAAATTGGAATCATTTAACCAGTTTAAGGCTGTTTCATATTCTCTTGCCCTTGCTCCTTCCTTAACAGTTTGATAAAGGAATTTTTTATTTTCTTTTGCTAATTGTGATGGTATATTATTCCATATTAATGAAATTTTATTTGCTTCACTATTATTGGTATGTTTTGAGAAGTCACTTTCATAAGCCTTTAAAATATCATCTTGTACTTTATTTACTAATTCTATATTTTTTTCATTTACCCAAACTTTAACTGCTTCTGGCATACCTCCGATTATAAAATATGCTTTCAATTTTTCTTCCAACTGATTAAAAAATATATCTGGAATGTTTTCTACATTTCTTATACTTTTCATATACTCTACTAAATTGTTACAATTATCTGCAATTAAAAATTCTCTAAAAGTCATTGGATACATATTTAAAAATTCTACTTTTCCTACTGGAAACGATGTATGTGATAATCGTATTCCCAATAAACTACCCGCAGCAACTATATGGTATTCATTTGCTTCTTCTTGAAAATATTTTAAACTATTTAACGCATTGGGACATTCTTGAATTTCATCAAAAATGATTAATGTTTTACCTGGAATTATTGCTTTTCCATATATAAATGATAATTGTTCTAGAATCCTTTTTGGGTCTTTCGTATTATGAAATAAGTTGTACAAATCTTCATCATGATCAAAATTAAAGTATGCTACTCCTTCATAATTTTCTTCTCCAAATTGTTGTAAAATATATGTCTTTCCAATTTGTCTAGCTCCTTTTAGAATTAATGGTTTTCTATATTTACTCTCTTTCCATTTTATTAATTGTTCCAATATAAACCTTTTCAAATCAATCATCTCCTATCATTAGTTTATGGTATTCCTATACTAATTATACATTTTAAATCACACTTTTGCAAGTATTTTTATATCTTTTTTCACATTATCGCAAGCTTTTTTATAAAAAATATCACACTTTTGCATTTTTAATGTTTTTTTATCCCACAAACTACTGGCTGCTTTGATTTTTATTTTTTGATGTAGAGATATTAATCGTACTAATTTTCCAAACCTAATTTTAAGATTTCCTTTCTAAGCCAAACATTATCTAGTTTCATTATCTCATCTTTAAACTTTTTATGGAATAATTTTTCCATATTTTCTTGGACTTCTTTGTCTTTTGCTATTAAATAGCTTTTTCCATCTTTTAAGCAAATAAGATTCATCATCCATTTTGCTCCAATATTATTTAATGTTTCATATAGTATTTGTTTATCTTTTAATATGCTCTCTTTTTCCCATATGGTCAATTGTGCAAAAATTGGTGGTAATATAGAATTTATATTTTCTATCTTTGTATCATTTTCTATTGACATTTTTAGGTTATTGTTAATTTCTAATTGACATTCCTTAAAATACTTTTCAGGATAGGTTTCATCATTAATCATTTTTTCTAGCTTTTTATAGGCAACAATATCTCTTTGCGTTGTTATTTTTGCCTTTAGGTTTAAAGTATTATCTAAAATTGCCGATATAAGTAAAATTGCTAGGTCTTTTGAAATTTCTCCTATTAAATTTTCTTTTTCATATAATTCAATCATTATGGTTGCAACTGAACCTATAAATTCTATTTGTGCTTTTTCTTTTAATTTGTTTTTCCAATATTCTTCATAGCCCACATGATGATCTATTATTTCAATAATTTTTTCTTCTCTCACAAATGTATCAAAATAATCTCTATTAGATACATCCATAATAATATAGTTATCTTCTTCCTGTGGTTTGTATTCATCTAATTTCGAATTTAATCTCTTAAGGCTTGGTGTTATACTTTCATTTAATTTTGCTGTTGAAATAGCTCTTGCTTTGATTCCTTTTAAATTTAACAATTTAGCATAGGCTATACAACTTGCATAAGCATCTATATCTATGTATTTTTTTCCAGAAGTTACCACTACCATTTTATATTACCTCCTTTTCTTGTTCCTCTAATCTTAGCAAACGATTATACTTTGCAATTCTATCTCCTCTTCTTGGTCCTCCAATTTTTATATAGTTAGCATTTAATGCTACTGCTAAATCACACATAAAAGTATCTTCGGTTTCAATCGATCTTTGCGAAACACAAGTTGTCATATTTTCTTCTTTTGCTTTACAAAAAGCTTTTATGGTTCCTGTTAAAGTTCCAACTTGATTCATTTTTATTATAATACCATTTGCCAGTTCATGATTGATATATTTATCTTGTGTTGCAAATAAATCATCTCCAACAATACTTATGTTTTTATGCTCTGCTTGCATTTTTTTCCAATATTCTTCATCATTTGAATCAAATGGATCTTCCATATAGGTAATATTATATTTTTCAATATATTGATTTAATGTATCCTTTAATTCTTTCGCTTTCATTTTTTTGCCTTGATATGTATAAGTTTTATCTTTAAAAAAGTGTTCTGCTGCTACATCAATTGCAATTGTTACCTCTTTCTCATAGTTTAGTATTTTTATTGCATCTAATACCATTTTAAACTTTTCATCGATTGTCATATTTTCTACAATCATTCCACTTGATGAACCGTAAAGCTTTTAAGATATCTTTTTTCTTTAATTCATTTTCAATATAAGAATAAATTTCCGTAATTGCTTGTATTGCTTTTGAAAATGGATGAATATCAACAGCAATCATTATATTTTGAATCGAACCATTTTCTTTTTGATTATGAACTCCACCAGAAAATATGGCAATTAAGGGTATTGGAGACTTTTTTTCTATTTTATAATTTGCTAGTTTTTGTATATATTGTACCAATGTTAAATTTTGAACTTGTGCCATGACTCTTGCAAATGCTAATGAAAATGGTAAACAAATGTTAGAACCTAATTCTGGCATATAGCTATCTAATATAAAATCTAATTCTTCTTGATTTGTAAATTTTTTATGATAAATTTCATTTATCATCTCATTTAATTTGCTTTTACTTGCCTTCTCTGTTGTTATTACTTCTCTTTTTCCAGGCACAATCGCAGATGGAGCTGAGCTAATTGCCCTTATATTATTATTTTCTATCATTTCAACTTCTATGGCTTTTTTTCCAACCGAGTTTAATATCTCTCTTACTTTAATTTCTTTTATTTTTATCATCAAAAATCTCCTTTATGATATAGGGAAAAATATCAATTGCTTTTTCTATTGGTAAATTTCCTCTACTAGCATTTTCTTCATCAAATTTTGTACTTCCATCATTTTGAATATTTCCTCCCGAAATTAAAACTGGTACTTTATCAGTAGAATGTATTTTTAGTTCACATGGTGTAGCATGGTCACAGGTTACAACTACAATATCATCCTCTTTTATGTCTTTTATTAAATTGGATAAAAAATATTTATCAATAAATTCAATTGCTTCAACCTTTTCTTTTGGTTTATTATCATGTCCAGGCTCATCTGGTCCTTTTATATGAATAAACTTAACATTTGCTTCATCAGCTACTAAAATTCTCTCAGCATTTATTAAAAAGTCTTTATCTAATTGTAATTCTAAAGATTTAGAAAAAGTAAATTTTGCACCAATTAACTTTGCTATTGCATTTTCAGCCGGCAATTGACCATACATAGAAAGTGTAAGTCCAAACTTTTCTTCAAATTGTGGCATTTGTTTAGGTTTTTGTCCACCATCTCTAAAAATCAAATAATTAGCTGGTAATTCACCTTTTTCTATTCTTTTTCTATTTACTTCACTCTTCGCTAATATTTTTTGGGATTGTTTGATAAAATAATTCACAATATTAGCTGTTAGTTTACTTTCCTCTTTTTCATCTAATGCCAAACAATCCAATGGCTTTGGTTCATAATTTTTCACAGGAGTTCCCCATACTCCATTCTTTCTAAATCCAGGATCTGTATTGGATATATTGCCAGATAATTTTTCTTGCTTACTATAAAAAACTAAGATTCCTCTATGGTGTCCAAATGCTAATAATTTAAAACTAACATTAAATTTAGATACATCCACATTTTCTGTTATATCTTTTGCTAACATTTGTAATTCTCTATCTTCTAATCCTCTAGCTGTTCTTCTATCTAATGTTCCTAATTTTTCATCATATGATGCAAAATTGATTCTAAAAGCTACATAGTTATATCCTTCTGGAATAAAACCAGTTCCTATCCCCTCTAATGTTCCTCTTCCTGGATAATAGATCTTAGGATCATAGGAAAGTAATGCCATACTTCCTGAATCAGATTCTGGCGTTATATTTTTATCGATCACAGTTATTAAAGTTTGCTTACCTCTTTTAACTAATGTATCTAATGATGGCGTATTAGCAACTTGTAGTGGAGTTTTATTACCAAGCATTTCTATCTTTCTATCTGCTGCACCATCTAATATAATCATATAAATTTTCATAATATTATCCTTCCTAATTTTCTTCATCTAAAAAACTTTTTATTCTTTTGTCTAAATTATGTTCTATTATATAGTTATAAACAAAATTAGGAACAAATTGTTTCCATTCTTTTCCTTCTTGAATACATCTTCTAATGTCAGAGGCACTTATCCCTTTATTTTCTAATGTAACTTTCCATAAAACTTACACATCCAATTTTAAATCATTTTGCAAAGATTTTAGTTTTTCTTCTCCCCATTCATCATATATTGTCATATAATATTTTGCATTCAAAGGTACATAATTAAAAATTTTCTCTGGGAAGTTGATTGGAAATGGAACAATATCAAATTCTTCTTGTTTTATTCCTGCTTCAATCATTGAATACTTAATACATTCCATCCTCTCAAAATAAGTAAGTGGATTTGAACTTTTCTTTGACCTATGCGGATTGGCCTTTGTGTATTTCGTTAAATCCACTTCCGGATTACAAATTCCTATAATTAAATGTTCACATCTTTCTTTTCCTGCTAATAAATATTTCATATGGTCATTATGTAATAACTGAAATCTACCATGTATAACTCCTACTTTATCCATTTTTTTATCCTCTTCTTTCTCTCAAATTATGTTTAAATTATATAACATAATTTTTAGTCTGTACAATAAATATTTTACTTTGAGTTATTACTTCTAGTTATTTCTAATTATTAGCCAATGTATTTTTTATGATTTGTATGAATTTCTTTAAATCTTCAAACTTATTGTCTTTATTTATATATATACCAAACTCAATTGGTCTTATTGTAAATTCTGTATCTAATATGCATAAATCATTTTTGATTATTTCTTCAGAAACAAATTCTTTTGTAACTAAACCAATTCCATTTGTGTTTTTTACTACTTCGATAATTGTTGTATATGTCATATGTTTTATGTCTTTAAAATCCTCATATTTACAATCTATTGAATGAAAGAAATTGCGTGGCGTCTCTGAACTTCTTTTGGGCATATATATAGTAACATTTTTTATATCTTCTAATGTAACTTTCTTATTTTTCCACTTAGAATTTTCATTTGCAATTAAAACCTCATTCCATTTCCCCAACTTTATAAATTGTATATTTTTATTTTCTCCTCTAGTACTAATTTTTTTAGAAAATATAATATCTAATTCCTTGTTTTTCAATTCTAAAAGCATTTGCTCATTTTCATGATTTATTGTATTTATTTTAGATGTAGGATTTTTTTTGTAATATTCACTTAAGCATTTGCTAAAAATTTTATTTATTATTGTTGAATGAATTCCTAAATTAATATCTCTTGTTTTATAATATTTTGTTTCTATATTTGTTAATAAGTTTGTAGCATCTTTTATATCTTTATATAAAGCTTGTCCTTGATTGGTTAAAATGATTCCATGATTACTTCTTATTAATAATTTGACTTGTAATATATTTTCTAAATTTTTTATATGTTTTGTAACAGCTGGCTGTGTTAAATTTAATTTTTCACTTGCTCTCGTTAAATTTTGTTCATTAGCTACTGTTACAAATATTTTGTATAATTCTAAATTTACCATTAATGATTCTCTTCCTTAAAAATTTTTCTTAATTTTACCATAAAAAACTAAAAAAATAAAGGATTAACCTAAACTTTTCATATAGGATATAAATCTTTTCCAATAAATTAACATATGATTTTTGTATTTGATTAAAATGGGTATTTTATTCTCCGAGAGCTAAAGTTTTGTATAAAATTTTGAAAAAAATAAAAAAAAATAAAACAAATTTTTTTTTTTTTTTTTTTTTTTTTATATTTTATTTTTAAAATTTTTTT
>CALXRH010000015.1 GCA_944390625.1 uncultured Clostridia bacterium | reverse complement strand
TTTTTTTCATTGGGGACAGACCCTTTCGCAAAAGGGTCTGTCCCTTTTGCGAAAGGGTCTGTCCCCAATGAAAAATTTCACACATTTAGTATAACATATTTATAGTAAGCAAGTCAATTTTAAAATATTTTTTGCTCTATTGTCATAAACACTAAATTTTCTCATATAAATTACTAAAAGCAGGTAATAAATGCTGTACATAGGAGGTAGAAAGAATGGAAAATCTCGGATTATACCAAGATATTGCCAAAAGAACTGACGGTGATATATATGTGGGAGTTGTAGGTCCTGTAAGAACGGGAAAGTCTACTTTTATTAAAAAATTTATGGACTTACTTGTAATTC
This sequence comes from uncultured Clostridia bacterium, assembly GCA_944390625.1. Classification (GTDB taxonomy): domain Bacteria; phylum Bacillota; class Clostridia; order TANB77; family CAG-508; genus CAG-269. The sequence goes on along the minus strand of CALXRH010000015.1, from coordinate 2,503 downwards.
CTAACATTAATAATGATTACAAAAAAGAACGTGCTAAAGATGAATTGCCTCAAAGTGCTGGTGGAAAAACGATTATGACAACAGAGCCAAAGTCTGTTGCAAATGAGGCAATTGAAATTACAATTGATAACAATTTAAAACTTAAAACACGTTTAGTTGACTGTGTTGGCTATTTGGTTCCCAATAGTATTGGTTATCTAGAAGATGATAAACCTCGCATGGTAAAAACACCTTGGTCTGATACAGAAATGCCTTTTGAGAAGGCTGCTGAAATTGGTACCAAAAAAGTAATCGAAGAACATTCAACTATCGGAATTTTAATTACAACAGATGGAAGTTTTACCGATATCCCAAGAGAAGATTATATACAAGCAGAAGAACGTGTTGTTTCTGAATTAAAAGCAATGAATAAACCTTTTATTATTCTTTTAAATTCTGAACATCCAGAGAATTCAGATACCAAACACTTAGCAGCAAAACTTTGTGAAAAGTATGAATCTACCGTTTTGCCGATCAATTGTGCTGAACTTGATATTTCTGACATAACCAATATTTTCTCTAAAATATTGTACGAATTCCCTGTCAGTCAAGTGAATTTTTCTTTTCCTAAATGGATTAATGGATTAGAGCTTTCCCATCCTGTGAAACAAGAATTATTTAATCAGGTAAAAAATGCTTTTCAAGATATTTCTTTATTAAAAGAAGCTAACAAATGTAGTAACATGATTAAGCAAACTGATATGATAACCAAAACACAAGTAGATAATATTGAATTGGGAACTGGCAAAATTAATGTTACCATTACTTTAAAAGAGGATTTATTTTATCAAGTTTTAACACAAATGACTGGTGTTGCGATTTCTAATGAAGGTGATTTGTTTGCCATTATGAATGATTTATCATCCACCAAAAAGAAATATGATAAAATAGCAGATGCCTTAGATGAAGTAAATCGTAAAGGCTATGGTATTGTCACTCCTTCTATGGATGAATTGATTTTGGATGAACCAGAAATGGTAAAACAAGGTTCTCGCTTTGGTGTAAAATTGAAAGCTACTGCTCCAAGTCTTCATATCATTAAAGCTAATATTGAAACCGAAGTTTCTCCAATTGTTGGTTCTGAAAAGCAGTCAGAAGAACTTGTTAATTATTTACTTTCTGGTTTTGAAAATGACCCACAAAAAATTTGGACGACAAATATTTTTGGAAAAAGTTTACATGAACTGGTAAATGAAGGATTACAAACGAAACTTGCTAAGATGCCAGAAGAAGCTCAAATGAAACTTCAGGAGACTTTGGAAAGAATTGTAAATGAGGGCAGTGGCGGTTTGATTTGTATTATTCTTTAGATATTTTGACTCTCACATAAATTAGTAGTATAATAGAAATAGTAACTTACTGTTTAGAACCATTTTTTATGGTTCTTTCACCTGCCTTTTCGGCAGAGCCCATATGGAGGTGATACCTATGGGATTTATCAAATATTCTTGTGATGGACGAAGAACAGCAAAACTTTATGACGACCAAGGTCGTTTTATAACAACTGCTGTTCAACATCCTCAAAAAAATTTCTGGGAATTCTCACTTCCTCAGAATCTAGAGGGAAAAAGAATCAGAATTCTCCAGGCATTAGAGGAATACCTGCTAAAATTCTAAAGAACTCCTCTAACAAACAAATAGTGCCTTTTCCAAAAGATAAGGCACTATTTGTGCTTTTTTCTTTCTCTTCTTGCTTTTTGTCTTATAATTTTGTATAATAGTCACATAATAGTTATGTAGGGGAAAGCTAATCTTCGTACATTAGTTTACCCCTTAATTGAAGCAAGAAAGGAAATGATTTTTTATGGAAAAACTAGTAGCAAGAGATTTATATAAAAAAACGAAAGAATACGAAAACAAAGAAATCACTTTAGAAGGTTGGGTTCGTACCGTTAGAGCATCAAAAAACTTTGGTTTTATCGAATTAAATGATGGTTCTTTTTTTAAAAATGTTCAAATTGTAATTTCTGAACAATTACCTAATTTTAAAGATCTTTCCAAACTTACCATCAGCTCTTCCATTCAGGTTACAGGAACTTTTGTACTTACCGAAAATTCTAAACAACCTTTTGAAATACAAGCAACTAGTGTTAAAGTTTATAATATTTGTGATAATGATTATCCTTTACAAAAAAAGAGACATACTTTTGAATATTTAAGAACCATTTCACATCTACGCCCTCGTTCTAATACATTTTATGCTGTATTTCGTGTTAGAAGTGTTTTATTTTATGTTATTCACAAATTCTTCCAAGAAAAAGGATTTGTTTATGTTCATACTCCCATTATTACTTCCAGTGATGCAGAAGGAGCTGGCGAAATGTTTCAAGTCAATGCTTTTGATTTAGAAAATGTCCCAAAAACCCCAGAGAACCAAGTTGATTTTTCAAAAGATTTCTTTGGTAAACCTGCTCATCTTACTGTTAGTGGTCAATTGGATGTAGAGACATATAGCGCTGCTTTT
>CALXRH010000014.1 GCA_944390625.1 uncultured Clostridia bacterium | reverse complement strand
AAAGCACAAGTATCGCCATTTGCTATTAGAAAAGGCGAAATCAAAACATTTGACGGTCAAGATGGATATGTATCCATGAACCAAGTCGTACACAAAATCAACATTGGACACATTACAGACATTCATTTTGCCATTCTTTATTTAGTAAATGAGTTCGAATTTATCACATCAAGACAATTAATGCAAATGTTACTCATAAAAGGATATGAGGTAAAATCACAAGACAAATTAAACAACAAACTAGAGGGACTTATAAAATCCAAAATTCTAACAAGATATTATTTCAACTCAGATGAAGGAAAAGGAATTTACAGAATTTATTGCCTAGAAAAAATGGGAAAATATCTATTAGACACCAGAGATGATGTAGAATGTAAATGGCAACCATCAGACAACACCAAACCAGTTGCCATGATTAAGAAAAGACTAGCAGGAAATCAAGTACTTATCGCTTACCTAAAAAAAGTAAAAGTATTTGATTCTTATACAGTAAAACCAGCTTTAACTGCAAAAACAATGGGCAAAATATTCAAACCAAGTGGAGGAGCTGTCAAACTTACCAAATCAGGTAAATCCATAGACTTCTTATTCGAAGTAGTAAGAAGAGAAAATGACTGGCAAAAAAAGATTATCGACAAAATGAAATTTTACAAAGATTTTTATGATAATTTTGTACCACTAGATTCTGGCTTTAAATCCTTACCACAATTAATCATCGTTTGTGAAGATGATAGACATATGGCAGAAGTGTTTAGAGAATTAGTTACCAATAACATAACATTTAATAATATTAATTTATATTATACAACAGATTTAAAACAAAATAGTGAGTCATTGGAAAATACATTGACAGAATTTAAACTAGATGAAAAAACCAATAAATATAAAGCACAAAATATAGACCTTAAATTATTAAACTGACCCAAAGGGACCGGTTCTTAATGGTTTCCTCTTTTGAGGGAACCATTAAGAACCGTTTTTTTTGTTCCTATTCAAACAAAACAGTTTTGTTATCTTTAAGCGACTTTTGTACATCAATTACTCTTTGATTTGAAGAACCTTTCCACTTAAGGATAGGGGAGTGAAGCTCATCTATATAAGTTCCATCGACCAAAACATCGACATATTTCATAGCCTCTTTGTTTTTCAAATTTTCTTCAAAATTAAAACCAGACCACATCCATAAATTTTTATTTGGAAAATGTTCTTTAAAAGTTTTCGCAAGTTTCGTTGTCGCCTCAATATTTTTAGGATGCATAGGCTCTCCACCTAAAATAGAAAGCCCTTTAATATAATCTTTATCACACAATTTTAAAATTTCATTTACTATATTTTCATCCAATTCTTTTCCACCATCAAAATCCCATGTTTCTGGATTAAAGCAATTTTTACAATGAAAGCTACATCCTTGCATAAATACAGAAACACGAACTCCTGGCCCATTGGATATATCCATTTTTCGGATTGAATTATATTTCATAGTTTTTCTGCCACCTTATTATCTAAATGTAAGACCCTTTCTTTAATTTCTTGTGTTCTTCCTTTATTCCAGAAATTAGTACCAATATAGCCACAAGTACGTCTTGCTACATTTAAGGTATCATGATTTCGATTACCACAATTTGGGCAATACCATTCTAAATTATCATCAATTAAAATTTCACCAGTATAGCCACATTGTTGGCAATAATCACTCTTAGTATTCATTTCCGCATACATAATATTATCATAGATATATTGAATGACTTCAATAACTGATTCAAGATTATTTTGTAAGTTAGGAGCTTCTATGTAAGAAATGGCACCTCCGGGGCTTAATTCTTGGAATTCACTCTCTAATTTTAATTTAGAAAAGGCATCAATCTCTTCAAATACAGGAACATGATAAGAATTGGTAATATAATCTCGATCGGTGATTCCTTTTATGGTTCCAAATCTTTCTTTTAGGCATCTTGCAAATTTGTAAGTAGTTGATTCAATTGGTGTTCCATAAACAGAGTAATCAATATCTTCTTCTGATTTCCATTTTTTAGCTGCATCATTTAGGTGTTCCATAACTTTTAAGCCAAATTCTTTTCCTTCACCATTATCGGTATGAGAATGACCTGTCATATATTTTACACATTCATATAAACCAGCATAGCCAAGTGAAATCGTAGAATAGCCATGATGTAATAATTCATGAATGGATTCTCCTTTTTCCAATCTTGCTAAAGCTCCGTGTTGCCATAGGATAGGTGCAACATCACTGGTTACTTTACTTAAACGTTTGTGTCTAATTTGTAAGGCCTTATGACATAAATCTAATCTTTCATCAAAAATTTTCCAGAATTTATCCATATCGCCATCAGAAGAAAGGGCAACATCTGGTAAGTTTATGGTAACAACACCTTGGTTAAATCTACCATAATATTTACCTTTTCCTTCTACATAATTTTTTGCTTTGGCAATATTTCCTAAACTCATAGTTCTATCAGGCGTTAAGAAAGAACGACAACCCATACATGGATAGCATTCACCATCTCCATACTCATTTTTCTTTAATTTTAACATCATTTTTTCTGAAATATAGTCTGGAACCATTCTTTTGGCTGTACATTCTGCGGCAAGTTTGGTTAAATACCAATATTTACTATCTTCATGAATATTATCTTCTTCAAGTACATATAAAAGTTTTGGAAAAGCAGGAGTAATATAAACTCCTTTTTCATTTTTAAAGCCTAATATTCTCTGTTTTAAAAACTCTTCAATAATCATGGCTAATTCATCTTTATATTCATCGGTTTCTCCTAAATACATATTAACCGATAAAAATGGGGCTTGTCCATTGGTGTTTGTCATAGAATTTACTTGATAATTAAAGGTTTGTACGCCATCTTCGACTTCTTTTTTGGTATCTTCCATAGCAAATTTTTCGCAATCTTGTTTGCTTAAATTTCGCTCTTGATATTTTTTATAATATTTTTCATAACTTAATCTGACAAAAGGTGCTAAATGGGTAAGAGATACAGTTGCTCCACCATAACTAGAAGAGGTAACAGCTAAAATAATTTGCGTTGCAATGGTTGCAGCTGTAATAAATCGGTGTGGTTTTTCAATCATAACGCCATTAATAACGGTTCCATTTTGTAACATATCATCTAAATTAATTAATTCACAATTATGAAGAGCGTTTTGTGCAAAATAATCGGCATCGTGGAAATGGATAATTCCTGCATCATGTGCTTTGACAATTTCTTCTGGTAATAAAAAACGCCTTGTAATATCAGTACTTGTAATTCCTGCTAAATAATCTCTTTGGGTGGTTACAACGGTTGCATTTTTATTCGAATTTTCATTATTCCAATATTCATTTTCTCCTTCGATTAATTCTTTAATAGTTTGGTCTGTGGTATTGGCTTTTCTTACTAATTCTCTTGTGTAGCGATAAGTAATATATTTTTTAGCTAATTGATATTTATCTAGCTCCATTAATTTTTCTTCAATAATATCTTGAATATCTTCTACTAAAATTCTTTTTTTATTTAATTCTTCAATATAGCTAATAATTTCTTTGATTTCTGCTTTAGAAGCTTTTTCTTTTCCTTTTACTTCATTATTAGCTTTTGCGATTGCAATCCTTATTTTTTCTGGGTCATAATCGACTATATGTCCATCCCTTTTTACAACTTTCATATCATTTGTTCCTCCTATATTTTTTATTTTATGATTATATGTTATCGTTTTTGATAAAAATAAAAAAGTCGCACTTGCAACTTTTTATAAATTTTGTTAAAATGTTTTTGGAGGTGGATTATGGATCCCTTTAGAGAGCTAACAAACCAGCAAATAAAAAAAATTTTTGAATTATTAGATGCCCATATTTATACTTATCAACAAAATCAAGAAATGCTAGAAACCATTAAAAATGATAATATTATAGGAATTATTACAGCAGGGCATGCCCAAATTATTCATTCTGATTATAATGGAAATGAAAATATTGTAGAAGACTTATACGAAAAGGCTGTTTTTGGTACCAATATTACTTTAACCAATGCTACAAATTATCAAATTATTGCCAAAGAATTTACAGAAGTTTCAGTAATTGATTATAATAATTTAATCAATACCAATCATTTGAAATATAAGTATTTTAACATTTTTTTAAGAAATTTATTTGATATCATTAATAACAAATTTAAAGAAAAAAATGAAAGGTTGCAAGTTTTGGAAAAAAAACAGATTCGAAATAAATTACTAGAATATTTTGAAATTCAATATAAAAAATCTTTATCCAGAGTGATTAAGTTACCTTTTTCGTTTAAAGAATTGGCTGATTATTTGGCAGTGAATCGAACAGCCATGTTTCGTGAATTGAAAAATTTGAAAGAGGAGAATTTGATTGAGATAAAAAATAGGAAAATTTCATTGCTTTATAAATATAGAGAGCAGGATTTGTATATTTTGATTAAATAAGGTAATTGTCTCAGATAGAGAAAATCCCCATACTCTTTCGAGAATGGGGAGAAACAGTCGACAACATTGCTGTCGACGACGGATTAAGCTAAAGAGTAAAGCAGGCTAAGACAAAGATAGCCATTGTTAAATATGTGGTCTTTTTCCAACTCCTGCTTCAATTGCAAAGGGATTTCATCAGATAATAGAAACTGAATGGTGGTCTCTAAACCCTCTTTTGCAATTTTTCTCTTTAAAGCTTGTAAATTGTACATCTTAGTGTACCTCCTTATGTGTATGATAATTTAATTATAGCATAAATTTACATAAATAGCAAATATAAGAGAATAGCAACTCTCAAATTCTTGAAAGTTGCTATTTTTCTTGACTGGACTGGCTAGATTCGAACTAGCGCATGCCAGAGTCAAAGTCTGGTGCCTTACCGCTTGGCTACAGTCCAATATATAAATATTTATCTTGGTGGAAAAATAATGGGGTGGAAGATGAGACTCGAACTCACGACCTCCAGTGCCACAAACTGTCGCTCTAACCAACTGCGCTACATCCACCATAAAAATTCTTGGTGGCTTCAAGTGGAATCGAACCACTGACACGAGGATTTTCAGTCCTCTGCTCTACCAACTGAGCTATGAAGCCAAGTTTTAATCATAAAAAAATGGCGACCTGGAACGGGCTCGAACCGTCGACCTCCGCCGTGACAGGGCGGCATTCTAACCAACTGAACTACCAGGCCGTAAAAAGATGGTGGTCGTTATAGGGCTCGAACCTATGACCCCCTGCTTGTAAGGCAGATGCTCTCCCAGCTGAGCTAAACGACCATTTCTTTCAACATTGCTTAGTATACTATCTTTTTGGAAAGTTGTCAATAGTTTTTTAGAAATTTTTGAATTTTTTTCTTTTAATTGTAGAAAATAGGTAGTAAATATAAAATTTAGGAGGGAATTTTTATGGATCATAATGATTTAAATGTTTTAGATGAAGTAAACAAAGGAGCTACAATGGGAATGGATGCCATAGAATTTATAGAAAAAAAAGTAGGAGATGAAAATTTTAAACATACTTTAGAAGTAGAATACAATAAGTATAAAGAAATTTCAAAAAGAGCAAATGATTTATATGAAAATTATACGTATGAAAAAGAGCCACATGAAACCAGTCCTATGGATAAAGTGATGACTTGGTGGGGGATTCAAATGAAAGCTATGAATGACAAGAGTAATTCCAATCTTTCGGAACTTTTATTAAATGGAACCAATATGGGAATTATTGAAGGAAGAAGATTATTAAATCAAAATCCAAATATAAACAAAGAAATTCATACTCTTCTTGGCGATTTTGTAAAAATGCAAGAAGATAGTGTAGAAACATTAAAATGCTACTTATAAAATAAAAGCAAAACACAAAAAAACGGATTGCTAATATAATATTAGTAATTCGTTTTTTGCTTGGTAGCGTAAAGAAAAGGAGGTAATTATGATAAAAAGAGGATTATGTTTTTCTGGAGGAGGCATCAAAGCATTTGCACACATAGGAGCTTTAAAAGCACTAGAAGAGAAAAATTTAAAATTTGACATGGTGGCTGGAACCTCATCAGGAAGTATTGTTGCTATTTTATATGCATTGGGATATTCAAGTGATGAAATGTATGAAATTTTGAAAAAGTATATAAAAAAGGTAAAATACATAGATATCAAAAACATATTCAAAATAATAATTGGTTTAATCACAACTAGAAAAATAGTGGTAAATGGTTTAAATAGTGGAGGATTTCTAACAAAAGCTATGCTGGAAATAAGCCAGCAAAATGACATAAAATACATAAATGAAATAAAAATGCCATTAGTCATACCTGCTGTAAATTTAAGAAGTGGAGAGTTAATTGTATTTTCATCCAAACAAATTAGAGGAAACATATCAGATAAAATAAAATATATAACCAATGTACCAATCGATGTTGCGGTTAGAAGCAGCTGTAGTTTTCCGGGAGTATTTTCGCCATGCATATACCAAAACATGCAATTAATTGATGGTGGGGTAAGAGAAAATGTAGCTTGGAAAGAATTAAAAGATATTGGAGCAGAAAAAATACTAGGTATAAATTTTGACTCAAATGAAGATGTCATGGACTGTTGTCAAAATATGATAGAAATTTTAGAAAGATCCTTCAGTTTAATGGAACATGAACTGGCAAGGTATGAATTAAAAGGAATTGATGAGTTAATTACCATATCCACCAAAAAAGTAGGCTTATTAGAAACCAGCAAAATAGACTATTTGTATGAAACCGGTTACAAAATAGCAAAAAAAATGTTGACGACCAAATGAAATAATGGTAGAATGAATGTATTAAAATAATAAAAAAGGAAATAAAAGGGAAGTAAGAGAAAATGATGAATTTAAATACCTATCAAAAAATACAAATACTACTTTTGGTTTCAATTGTAATAGCATTTATCGTATTTATTATATCAATTGTAAAAACTAAGAATTTAGAAAATTACACAACAGAAGAAACTTTTTCCGACATGACAGCTGTCATTAACGAAATTCCGGAAGAACCATTCATACAAGAAGATACTAGCTGGGACGAAGAAAATGTAGAAGATACAGAAGTAGACATGACAGATGAAGAAAATGCAGAAGAAAAAAATACAGCTACTTATTATATAAAAGTAAATTATACTGCCAATGTTGTAACCATATATACCAAAGATAGTTCTGGTCAATATACAAAACCGGTAAAGGCAATGGTATGTTCAACAGGAACAGCAACACCAAGATCTGGCGTATATAAAATGAGTGATAAATACAGGTGGCATGAATTAAATGGTGGGGTGTATGGTCAATATTGTTCTAGAATTACGGGTCATATACTATTCCATTCGGTACCATATGTTACCAATTCACCAGACACTTTAAAATATGCAGCCTATGATAAACTAGGAACAGCAGCATCAGCAGGTTGTATAAGACTTACCGTTGCTGATGCCTTGTGGATATATAGTAACTGCCCAAGTGGAACCTATGTAGAATTTTATTCATCAACCAATCCGGGACCACTAGGAAAACCAACTGCAAAAAAAATATCTTCCAATGTAGCATGTAGGAACTGGGATCCAACAGATCCACTATCTAACAATCCTTGGCATAGTTATGTAGAGCCAGCATCTACACAGGTAGAAAAGCCATCTGGAGAAACGGAAAGTGATCATCCAAAAGAAGAAAACAAACAAGAAGAAAATTCATCTAATAATAATGTAGATAATGGTAATCAAGAAAATAATAACAATCAAGACAATGATAATGATAATGAAAATAACAATAATCAGGATAATAATAATCAGAATAATAATAATCAAGATAATACCGAGAATAATGAAAATAATAAGCCTGATGTGCCAGAAGGTGATCAAAACGAAAACAATAATGAAAATGATAATCATCAAAATGATAAGGAAGAAGAAAGCAGTACACAAAAACCAGATGAGACCAAACCAAGTACGAATCAAGATACTAATTTAAAAACATAATCATAAAAAGGACAACCATAAAATAAAAAGGGGGAAGCGATATGACAGATATCGAAATAGCAAGAAGCACGAAGCTAGAAGAAATCAACACCATAGGGAAAAAATGTGGATTATTAGAAGAAGAAATTGAAAATTACGGAAAATACAAAGCAAAAATAAATCAAAAAGCATTTTCAAGATTAAAAAACAAAGAAAACGGAAAATTAATATTAGTTACTGCCATGAACCCAACACCGCTAGGCGAAGGAAAAACAACCGTATCCATCGCTATAGCAGATGGCTTAAACAAAATCAACCAAAATGCAGTTTTAGCTTTAAGAGAGCCATCACTTGGACCAGTATTTGGGATAAAAGGAGGAGCCACCGGTGGCGGAAAAGTACAAATTGCTCCTATGGAAGATATCAACCTACATTTTACAGGGGATATTCATGCCATCACAACAGCCAACAACTTATTAGCTTCCTTAATTGACAATCACATCTATTTTGGAAATGAACTAAAAATCAAAAAAGTTACTTGGAAAAGATGTGTAGACTTAAATGATAGACAACTTAGAAAAGTACAAACCGGATTATCGGGAGAGGCAAAAATTGTGCCAAGAGAAGATGGATTCGATATCACCGTTGCTTCAGAAATCATGGCAATTTTATGCTTATCCAAAGATATAAAAGATTTAAGAACCAAACTTGGTAATATTATCATAGGCTACAACGAAGAAGAAAAGCCAATTTATGCGAAAGACTTAAAAGCAGAAGGAGCAATGGCCGTATTGCTAAAAGATGCCATTAATCCTAATTTAGTACAATCTTTAGAACACACACCATGTATCATTCACGGAGGACCTTTCGCCAATATTGCCCATGGTTGTAACTCCATAAGAGCAACCGAATTAGCTTTAAAATTAGGAAATTATGCTGTAACAGAAGCAGGGTTTGGGTCAGATTTGGGAGCCGAAAAATTCTTAGACATCAAATGTAGAAAACTAGGAACAAAACCAAATGTGGTTGTAATTGTGGCTACCATAAAAGCCCTAAAATACCACGGCGGAGCCTTAAAAGAAAACATCCTAAAAAAAGATGATAAAGCATTAGCCTCTGGAATGGAAAACTTATATAAGCATATCCATAACTTAAGAGACGAATTTGGACTAAATGTAATGGTAGCCCTAAACAAATTTAACACCGATACAGACGAAGAAATTGAATTTGTTCAAAAAAGTCTTTCCGAGCAAAATGTCGAAATGAGCCTAGTAGAAGGATGGGCCAAAGGAGGAGAAGGTGCAATCGACATCGCTCAAAAAATAGTAAAATTAGCCAATCAAGATGTCAAACTAAATTACATCTATCAAGAAGAATATCATATAAAAGAAAAAATAGAAAAAGTAGCTACGAAAATATATGGAGCAAAAGAAGTAAACTATACAGATATAGCATTAGAAAACATCAAACAAATCGAAAAATTAGGAAAAGCAAACTTGCCAATTTGTATTGCTAAAACCCAATATTCTTTATCAGATGACGACAAAAACCTTACTTGTAAAGAACCATTTAGCATTACAGTAAGAGATGTAGCATTAAAAAATGGAGCAGGATTTATTGTAATCTATAGTGGAAAAATTATGACAATGCCAGGATTACCAAGAGTTCCAGCATCCGAAAGTATTGATTTTGATGAAGAAGGAAATATTGTTGGTATATTTTAGGCAATCAAAAATCGGATTTTCATAAGATTGCATAAAAATTTCAAATCAAAGAAATAATAAAGTGTAAGGAGGAATTTTTATGTATAATTTTAGAACCGATTTAGCATTAGAAAGAAGAGATATTTTTAAGAAAAACAACAACCTAGAAGAAATAGATGGAATTGAAACAGAAAGTAAAGAAATTGACCAAAATTTAAAAGTTTCAAGAGTAAAAATTACCAATGAAAATGGTGAGCAAGCCATTGGAAAACCGATAGGAACTTATATAACCATTGATATTCAAAAACTAAAAATTGCAGAAGAAGCTGAAATTCAAAAGTCAGCTGAAACTTTAGCAGAGGAATTAAAAGAAGTTATTAATAAACATATAGCATTTAAAGATGATATATTAGTAGTAGGTCTTGGAAATCTCTATGTAACACCTGACTCATTAGGACCAAAAGTCATCAATGATATTGATGTTACCAGACACATTATCAAATATTTACCACAATATATAGACGAAAACTCTAGACCTGTTAGTGCTATCTCTCCAGGAGTTTTAGGAACAACCGGAATTGAAACTCTAGAAATCTTAGAAGGAATCGTCCAAAAAATAAAACCAAAACTTCTTATTGTAATTGATGCCTTAGCTTCCAGAAGTATCGAAAGAATTAGTAGTACGATTCAAATATCAGATACCGGTATTGTACCAGGAGCAGGGGTAGGAAATACCAGAAAAGAATTATCAGAAAAGACACTAGGAATTCCAGTTGTTGCTATTGGAATTCCAACTGTTGTTGAAAGTGCGGTTTTAGTCAATGACTGTTTAGACTTATTTATTGAAAAATTACAACAAGAAGCCAAATCCAATGATTATTTAAATCAGCTCAAAGAACAAGACAATTACGAAGAAATTAAAGAAGCATTAAACCCAAATGATTACAATATGATTGTAACCCCGAAAGAAATCGATGAACTAATTGAAAATATGTCAAGTATTGTAGCAAGAGGGATTAATATGAGTTTATAACCTTAGGAGGTGAAATAAATGAAATACAAATGTATCGTATGTGGTTATATATATGACCCAGAAGAAAATGATGGCGTAGCATTTGAAGATTTACCAGAAGATTGGGTTTGCCCAATGTGTGGCGTAGATAAAACAATGTTTGAGAAGGTTGAAGAATAAACTTATAAAAATTCGAAAGGAAACAGTATATGGATTAGAAATAAAATCCATATGCTGTTTTTTGTATAGAAAATAAAAAAATAGTTATACTAAAAAGAGCAAGAAATTGCAAAAAAATGGGAGGTGTTTTCAAAATGACGAAAAAACAAAAAATAAACTGTACTGTAGGAAGTTGTAAATATAATGATACACAAAAACAATTATGCCAACTGGATGCGATTATCGTAACACCAAAACAAAATGTAAATTCAGCTCAGCCAGATGAATCAGAATGTTCTAGTTATGAATGTAATCAGTAGTAGTGGCTAGGAAATAATAGTATAAAAGTAAAAAGAAAGCAAGAAATGTTTGGATGATAGCATTTTTTGCTTTTTAATATTACAATTTAGTAAAAATTAAAATAACCAAAAATTACAGAAGTTTGAGAAATATTAAGAATGAACGTAAAATGAAACTAGGCTGTAATCATATGTTAAAATACATAATTTACCATTTAAAAGCGGAAAAAACATTGAAAAATATGCGGAAACATCGGACTTTGGAAAACAAAAAATAAAATCATAAAATCTATTGACATATCTCGACAAGTAATATAAAATGCAATTAAAAGTGATTGCGAAATGTAGTATATTTTGCAACAACAAAAGAAATAATAGAAACTAGGGAGGAAAAAGAGCATGAAAGAACAACAAGAAAGATTGAAACCCTTGAGATTGTGTACACACATGGGGATTTTAAATAATAGGAGAAATAATGGTATTACATTAATTGCATTGGTCGTTACTATCCTATCTTTTGATGTGCTTTAAAAATCTATATCAAAACTATTGCAAACTGAACAAAAATATGTTAACATAAAAAAGATTTATATTTCAAATAAATTTAATCAAAAAATCAAGGCAAATCTGCCAAAAAATCCAAAAAACAAAC
>CALXRH010000013.1 GCA_944390625.1 uncultured Clostridia bacterium | reverse complement strand
ATTTTTGTATTTTACGGTAATGGCATCTGCTGTTACTTTTTCTACTACACCATCATCTTCTGCTAATACTAAAATACCAGAATCTTTGGCTGCTCTATATTCAATACCAGTTCCAATCATTGGACTTTCTGTAATCATAAGTGGAACGGCTTGTCTTTTTATGTTTGCTTTCTTTAGAGCACGTCTTTCATCATCATGCTCTAAGAAGGGTATCATGGCTGCCGCTATAGATACTAGTTGCTTTGGTGATACATCCATATATTGAACTTTTTCTTTTTCTACTTCTATGATTTCGTTTTGATGTCTTACTCTAATTCGATTATGTACAAAAGTTCCATCTTCATTTAATGGTTCAGATGCTTGGGCAATATAGTATTTATCTTCTATATCAGCACTCATATTTTCTACTATGTCTGTTATGGCATGCGTTTCTGGGTCTATTTTTCTGTATGGTGTTTCAATAAAGCCATATTCATTGATACTAGCAAAGGAAGAAAGTGCTGAAATTAGTCCTATGTTTGGTCCTTCTGGCGATTCAATTGGACAAAGTCTACCATAGTGAGTATAATGAACGTCTCTAACCTCAAATCCTGCTCTTTCTCTGGATAATCCTCCAGGTCCTAATGCTGAAATTCTTCTTTTATGGGTTAATTCGGAAAGTGGATTGGTTTGATCCATGAATTGAGAAAGCTGCGAACTTCCAAAAAACTCTCTTATGGCTGCTGCGATTGGTTTTGGGTTGATTAGCGTTTGTGGTGTTACGACATCTAAGTCTTGGATGGTCATTCTTTCTCGAACTACTCTTTCTAGTCTTGCTAAACCAATTCTAAATTGGTTTTGTAATAATTCTCCTACACATCGAATTCTACGGTTTGCTAAGTGGTCAATATCGTCTGGTTCCCCTAATCCATTATAAATATTTAGTAATACACTAATCGAAGCTATAATATCTTCTGTTGTGATATGTTTTGGAACTAATTCGTCATATCTTTCTTGTATTACTTTTACTAAATCTTTTTCTTCGGTATTTTCTAAGATGTTTTGTAAAACGGCATAATTGACATTTTCTCTAAAATGAACTTTCTTTAAGTCTACATTTGGTAATACTTTATAAATATTTACCGTTCCATTTCCAATAACTCTTACTTTTTTGTCATTTAATTTGATGTCTACGATGTTGATACCAGCATTTTGAATGGTTTCTGCCATTTCTTCTGTTATGATTTCTCCAGCATTGACAAAAATCTCCCCTGTCTCTTTGTCCATGATGTCATCATAAGCAATATGACCTGTTATACGTGAGGCTAAACTTAATTTTTGGTTGAATTTGTAACGTCCAACTTTTGCTAAGTCATATCTTCGATTGTCGAAAAACATTCCACTAAATAGGGTTCTTGCTGCCTCTACTGTTGGAAGTTCTCCTGGTCTTAGTTTTTTGTAAATTTCGATAATGGCGTCTTCTTCATTTTTGATGGTATCTTTGCTTATGGTGGTTTCGATTAATGGCTCTTCACCAAATAAGTCTCTGATTTGTTGATCTGAACCTAGCCCCAAGGTACGTAAAAGTACGGTTACTGGTACTTTTCTTGTTCGATCGACACGTACATAAAATACGTCTGAACTGTCTGTTTCGTATTCAATCCATGCTCCTCTAAGTGGCATAACTGTTGATGTATAATTTCTTTTTCCGGTTTTTTGGTCAAATACAGATTCGTAATAACATCCAGGTGAACGTACCAATTGACTTACTACAACTCTTTCTGCTCCATTGATAATGAAGGTTCCACTGTCTGTCATAAGTGGAAAGTCGCCTAAGTAAATTTCTTGCTCTTTAATTTCTCCGGTTTCACGGTTGATTAGTCTTACTTTTACATGTAATCTACTAGAGTAAGTAGCATCTCTTTCTTTGGCTTCTTCTTGGGTGTATTTGGTTTTGTCTTCCATATAGTAGTCGAAAAATTCTAACACTAAGTTTCCAGAATAGTCTTCGATCGGAGATATGTCTTTTAATACTTCTCCAAGTCCTTCTTCTACGAACCAATCATAGGAATCTCTTTGTACTTTGATTAGATTGGGTATTTGGATGTAGTCTCCTACTTTTGAAAAGTCTTTTCGTGAAACTTTTTCGTATTTCACTTCTTTTAGTTTCAAAAAAATCACCTCTAATAAAATATTTAGCAGAATGAAATTTATAATTTATAGAAAGAAAAAGTCCTTCTTAAACTCCCAAAAATGAAATAACGAATTTTTTCAATTGCCTGCTTTCAATTTTAAAAATTCGTCTTTTTGTTAGTTTAATTCCTCTTTTTCTTTATGAAAATTATCTCTTTTGATTTAAATTTTTGCATAATTACGCTAGTTTAAATTAATGGTAAAATTATATCAAAGATTTGGCTTTATGTCAATAGTTTTAACAAATTTTTTCAAAGCAAAAGTTACAGTTCAATAATGATTGATTTTTTTAATATATTCCATGTATAAGTTCTCTAAAATAAAAAAATGTTGAGTTATTCTAAAAACATCAACATTTTTTAATACAATTCATTAGGCGCCTTATACCTTAATCAACTTCATCTACAAAAATCTCACCATTTATAGCAACAACTGTATATTTCTTCAATTTAGGAATCGCTTTAATTTCTTCAAAACGACTATATTCCTCAATTTGTTTTTTTGCTTCTTCTTTTTTTTCATCTAATTTATTTTTATTTTCTTTTTTTAAATATTTAAATTCAATCATTACACCATAATATTCCTCTAACTTTTCCTTCGGAATCAGTAATAAATCAGGGTACTTTTGATGTACTTCCATTTCAGATTTTACGCGAAATAGTTTTACATTCATACAAATACAATAATAGATTAATTTTAAATGTTTTTCATCAAATTTGATAAAGTCACGATTGGATAAGTTGGTTAAATATAATTTTACCAAGTTTGTTAAAATATCTATTTTTCCGTCTTTTGCAATTTCTTTGGCAATTTGCGTATATTGTTCTTCGACATCTAGCTTGATTAGATTTTTTAAATATTGTAAAAAATATTCCGAATAAATTTCTTTCATTACTTTGTTTGGAATTGCCAATAAAGGATAACCAAATTCTTCTTTTACAATTGTCAAATACCCTAAATAAAATAACATCGATATCAAATCTTTTTCGGTAAAATCCATCGCAGGATTGAATTTTTCAGTAATTTCACTGGAAATTCCATTACCAGATACCGTATCTTCGATAATTTCTAGAGCTTTATCACTCTTACACAAAGTAAGCATTTTTCCTAATTTACTATAGTCACTTGCTATATTCACATCGACTAATCTACTCGGTATTTTTTCAAGTCCGATATAATCTGATAAGAAATATAGGCACATATTGGAATTATACATTTGTTCTTTACTATCGATAGAAAATTTATAGCCATCATAATATTCTTTCATAATAGGCATTATCATTTTTTGATTTTCTTTTGAAATTTGTTGGCTATCCATTAATTCAATTAATTCATTTTTAGTAAATCCCATCATTTCATTAAATCTTGTATCTAAAGTAATATCTTTACTAATATTGAAACCTGATGTTAAGCTATCTAAGGTAATAGGGGCAACACCTGTTATAAAAATTCTATCTACTACACTTTCTGTTCCTTTTTTTAATATTTCATACCATTTTCTTACTTTTCCATTTTTGGATACTAGGCTTTTAAATTGATCCGTATGAAAACCTAATAATTCATTGGCAAAGTGATCGTATTCATCTATGATTACATATATTTTTTCACCTATTCTTTGGTTTTTAAATGCTTCTAATAGACTACTAAATAGGCCTTCTGCTGTCAATTCTGGATTGCAATAAAAATCCAATCCATATTTTGCTACAAATCCGCCTATGGAAATACTTACTTCTTCCTTGAAACCTTTTATTGTATTTTCTTCTGCTGTTGTGCCTATTCCTGAAAAATTAAATCTTAATATATAGTAACTATTTTTATGCACAGTTGGATGTTTTCCAATATAGGTATTGCCAAATAGAGTATCAAAAAGGTCTGCTTTTTGTATGTCATAATAATTTTCTAAAACACTGGTAAATAAGGTTTTTCCAAATTTTCTTGGTCTTAAAAACATAATTCTTTTGTCTGTTAAATTTTCTAATTTTTCGATATAGTTTGTTTTATCAACATAAATATAACCATCTCTTATGAGTTCTTCATAATTACTGATTCCGTTAGGCAATTTCTTCAATTTTATCACACTCCTTATAGTCTTATTTTACTATATTGGGATTTAAAAAGCAATGAAAAATAGGCAATTTACAAGATAAAAACATGATTTTTTAATAGTAATCGACCATACACATCTGTAATCTATTCAAAAAAGACTAGGCATGTCATCCCAACATTTCCTAGTCTTTTTATGATTTACTCTCTAAATTGTCTCTTCATTTTTATTGATTTCTTTAATTAGTTCTAATTGTGATATTAATAGTGATTCCATTTTTGCTTTATAAATATCAAATTGTTTTTGTACATCTTCTAGTTCTTTTTTCTTCATTAAAATTTGATTTTGTAAATAATCTACTTCTTTTTGTGTTTCGGCTTTTGCATCATTTACGATTTGGTCTGCTTTTTGTTTGGCTATGTTTTTTACTTCTTCTGCTGTAGATTGTGCCATTAGTAATGTGTTTTGAAGCGTTGATTCGATGCTTTTATAGTGTTCTAAACTAGCATTTAGTTCTTCGATTTTTTTGGATGCTTCGTTGACTTCTTTTTGCTTTTTAGCAAAATCGACTCCTATTTCGTCCAAAAAATCATCTACTTCTTCTACATTATAGCCATTCATAATTTGTTTGGAAAATTTTTTGTTTTCAATGTCTAGTGGTGTAA
This sequence comes from uncultured Clostridia bacterium, assembly GCA_944390625.1. Lineage (GTDB taxonomy): Bacteria > Bacillota > Clostridia > TANB77 > CAG-508 > CAG-269. The sequence goes on along the minus strand of CALXRH010000013.1, from coordinate 8,897 downwards.
GCATATGGTAAGCCTCCTTTTTTATTAGTTAATATTGTTTTTGTTTAACCAAGAAACGGACAATTTGTTTTTAATTTCTTCTCTTGCCATTTCGTTTGTTATTTCATAGTTCATAGGTGCTATTAAAAATATGGAATTGGATACTTTTTGAATATGAGCATCTAGTGCATATACTCCTCCACTGATAAAGTCAACAATACGTCTTGCTACATCTTTATTTACATATTCTAAATTAACAATTACTGATTTTTTTTCTTTTAAAAATCCACAAATTTCTTCAGATTGTTCAAAACTGGTTGGTTGAGAAATTACCATTCGAATCGATTGTGATTGTGGCATAGACACTACTTTATTATTTTTTTTCATAAAACTCTTTTTTTCTTCTTGTGGTTCTTCTTCATAATCATAGTCATATACATCATCTTCTTCTAATTCTTCCTCTTCAGCTTGGTCCATTCCAAATAAATTCCAAACTTTGTTCATTATTGCACTTGACATTTTATTTCCTCCTAAAACGGTTTCGTTTTTTGTTTAACACAGAAATAGTATCTTACATTTTTTAAAAAAAGTCAATAGTTTATTACAAATGTCATATTTTTTTAATATATTTGTAACATTTTTGTAACATTTCTATTTTATCTCTTCTGGATATAATAAAATCGTATCATATTGTGAAATCTTACTGTAATCTTTGATATCGACTCCTAGAGAATTCAATTCTTCTGTGTCATAGGTACTGATAATGGAATATTTTTCATTTCGTTTTAATACTTTTACAATCACTTTTTCATTTTCGCCTGATTTCTTTCTTACGACGTATTTTAAACCTTTATCATCTTCTAGTATTGCTGTGTTTGGTGCTTTTAAACCAGAATAACTCCACCAGGTAATATTAAATGAAATTTTTCTGTACTGAATCAATTCTTCAGTAAGGGTTTTTAGGTCAAATACAATTAAAACTTTTTCATCTTCTTGTGTCGCTATATAGGCTATTTCTGCTGTTATTTCGTTTCCACTTGATAACGTTATGGTCACTTTGTCTCCAATTTCTGCATTTTTGGCAGCATCGCTTTCTAAAATAGAAGCTAAATAACAACTAAAATTGTCGATTATTTTTCCCGATTCTTGGGAAGTAGATACAATTTTTCCTGTCTTTAATTCCAAATTTTGTAAACTTTCTTCTGTTAAGGTACTAAAATCATCTGTTGTTAATATTTGCTCTAGTCCATCTACTCGATACGAAACTACCCCAGCTTCTGGTGCTGTAATATATTCTGAATTTGCTGTTAATTGTTGTTCATATTCTTCTTTTTGTTTGGTTAATTCTTGTATGTAAGAACCGCTCGGGCTCGAACTCCCTGCAATTTTTGCTTTTTTACTGATAAGTTCTTCTATTTCTTTTTTATATTCCTTAATGGTGTGAATATCAGTTAATGTTTTTAAGTCTTTTAATTTTCCGTCTATTTGTTTATCGAGATTTCTTATATCAGTTGAAAAAATCGTAGGTTGGTTGGCTAATGCTTCTTGAATTTTTAAATTGATTTCTTCAATTTTAGATTCTATTTCTTCTTCATTGATTCCACTATACCTAAAAATCGTCTGCCCTTTTGCTGCTCTTTCTCCCTCTGATAAGATTGGGGTTAAACCATTTTTGTAATTGTTTCCTGTTAATACTTGCTCATCTCTTATAATGTAACCTGTTTCTGTCTCTTCTAAAGTGAGCACACCACTATCGATGATTACCGTTTCATTTGGCGTTTTTACCAATAAGTAGATTGAGTAAAAAATGTATAGTAAAATAATGGCAAAAATGAAATAGATTACATATTTTTTTTGAAACTTTTTATTTCTTATTTCCTCTAAATTTATAATTTTACTCAATTTATTCCCTCCAAAATAATATGGATATTATTTTGCGTATCTTCTAAGCCATTTAATTCTTTTGTGTTCGGAATCCTTTTAAACCATGTTATTTGGCGTTTGGCATATCGCCTGGATTCTTGCTTTATTTTTTCAATTGCTTCTTCTTTGGTGATTTGATTTTTTAAATAAGCTACCATTTCCTTATAGCCAATTGCTTGCATGGCTGTTGGAAAAGTTGGATATTTTTGGATTAAATTTTTAACTTCTTCTATTAAGCCTTGTTCTAGCATGATATCCACTCTCTTGTTGATTCTTTCATATAAAATTGGTCTTTCTATGTTTAGTACAAATATTTTGTAATCATATTTTACTTCTTTTTGTCTGGATAATTTTTCTTGTTCAGTTTTGTTTTTTCCTGTTGTATGATATATTTCTAAAATTCTTACTATTCTTTTTTTGTCATTGGGACTTATCTTTTGGATTGCCTCTTCATCTATTTTTTTAGCTTGCTCATATAGTTTTTTTAAGCCTTCTTCCTTTTCTGCCATTTTCATTAACTTTTCTCTGTAAGTTTCATCTAATGGCATAGAATCATATTCAATTCCATCAATTAAACTATTTACATAAAGTCCTGTTCCCCCTACTACAATTGGCATTTTCCCTTTTGCTAAAATTTCTTCTATTGCTTTTTCTGCTCTTTTTTTGTATTCTGCTACACTAAAGCGTTCGGTTGGTAGTACTTCATCTATTAAATAATGTTTTATCCCCTGCCTTTCTTTTTTGGTAGGCTTGGCAGAACCGATATCCATGTCTTTATAAATTTGCATGGAGTCACAAGAGATAATCTCTCCCTTAATTTGTTTAGCAAGTTCAATCGAAAGGGATGTTTTCCCCGAAGCTGTCGGGCCTATAATTACTATTACTTTTGGTTTCATGCTTTTTCTTCCTTTATTTTGTGTTTATAATTTGAATAATTCCTTTTTGAAAGTCTTTTAAATAAATGGTTTCTATGATAATTGCTAGGATCCACACAATTGCTATCAGAATGATTTTTCTTTTTATTTTTTCCTCTTCTTTTGCTCCTAGTTGAATTTCTGTTTTGATACTTGCTATATGTGGTAAGGTCAAAAATCCGTTAATTGGTATAAATAGTAATAATGCTATTTTTCTTATTTCTTTCATTATATCTTCATTTGGATAGTCGATTCCTATTTTGGATAGGTTAAAAAGGATAAAAGTAACCATACTTAATGAAATCAGTCCTATTAGAATGAATTTTATTTTTGCTTTATTTTCTTGAAAATCTTTGCTATTATTCCATGTCCAAAATAACAATACGACAAATAATACGATAATCATGAGATACATTATAATTTTCATTTGCTTTCCTTTCTACTCTTCTTCTTCTGCAAAAAATGTTTTGAATTTTTCTTCATTGATTTTTTCACTTCTCAATAATTCTTCTGCCACAGCATCTAATTTATCCATATGTTGTTTTAAAATCGTTTGTGCATCATTATAAGCCGTATCGATTAATTTCTTAACTTCTTCTCCGATTTTATCTCCCATATCTTTTCCAAACATATCTAATGGATATTCTCCGTTTTCATTTTTTAAGGAAATTGGACCAATCAAATCATTCATTCCATATTTTACAATCATATCTTTGGCAATTTGGGTTGCAACTTCTATATCATTGCTTGCACCAGTTGAAATATCATCTAGAGCTACTCTTTCTGCTGCTCTTCCGCCAAGTAAGGCAATTAGTTTTTCTTCCATTTCTGTTTTCGATATATAAGATTTATCTTCATCGGTTTTATACATGGTATAACCACCTGCCATGCCTCTTGGGATAATGGAAATTTCTTTTACCTTTTTTTGTGTTGGTAAATACCAGCTTACAATGGCATGTCCTGCTTCGTGATAAGCTGTTAAACGTTTGTCTTTATCAGAAATTACCCTTGCTTTTTTCTCTAAACCTACTGTTACTTTTTTAACGGCTTCTTCAATGTCATCTCTTGTAATTTTTTTATGCTCATTTTTCGTTGCAATAATAGCTGCCTCATTTAAGATATTGGCAAGTTCTGCTCCTGTAAATCCTGCTGTATCTTCTGCCACACTTTCTAAGGATACATCATCTGCTAGTTTTTTATCTTTACTATGAATTTTTAAAATTTCTTCTCTTCCTTTTTTGTCTGGTGCTGGAATGGTTATTTGTCTGTCAAATCTTCCTGGTCTTAATAATGCTTTATCTAACATTTCTGGTCGGTTGGTAGCCGCTAAAACGATAATTGTCTCTTCAGAAGAAAAACCATCCATTTCTACTAATAGCTGATTTAAGGTTTGATTATTTTCTGATTCGGCTCCACTTCCACTGGTTCTTCTAGAACCGATGGCATCGATTTCGTCAATAAATACAATACAAGGTGCCATTTTTCTTGCTTTATCAAATAATTTTCTAACTCTAGAAGCTCCTAATCCTGCAAACATTTCGATAAACTCTGAACCACTCATCGATATAAATGGAACACCAGCTTCTCCTGCTATGGCTTTTGCAATTAATGTCTTTCCTGTTCCTGGTTTTCCATAAAGCAAAACACCTCTTGGAATTTTTGCTCCCATTTCGATGAATTTTTTTGGTTCTTTTAAAAATTGTACTAATTCTACCATTTCTTCTTTTTCTTCATCTAAGCCTGCTACATCGGTAAACTTAATTTTGGTTTTTCTTTCTGTTTCGTCATAGATTTCACCTTTGTCGCCTAGTCCTTGCATTTTGAAAATCATAATAAATAAGGCTACCATGATTAAAGTAGGAAGTAAAGAGAAGATATAAGATGGAATCGTTGTCCATATACTTGGGCTTTTTTGGTTTAATTCAATCTCATTTCCTTCTAATGCCTCATTTTGAATTAGTTCCACAAAACTTTGTGTATTTGGAATAATCGCTTTTTTGGTTAATTCCGGATTTTCTTCTTCTTGGTTTGTTCCGATTATTCCTTTATTTTCTTCATTTTCTACTATATTTTCTGTTATTTGTTCATTTTGACTGGTTGTATTTTCTGCTGTTGCATTTTGCGTACCTAGCGCATTTTCTGTTTCTACTGTATTTTGATTTTCTGTCGTTTCGTTACCTTCTACCTTTTCGGTTTCTTGGTCTTCGATTTTATTTTTTAAGGTAACTTTAATAGAAGTTGAACCTGTTGTCATTTCTACTTTTTCTACATTTCCCGCTGAAATTTGCTTGATTAAGTCAGTATAACTAATGGTTCTATCTTCTGTATTCTGGTTTAACATAACATTATATATAATTAGAAATATGATTAATACGATACATATTAAAGTTAAAAATCCATATAGAAAATTTTGCTTTTTATTTTTTTTATTATTGTCATTATTTTTCATTCAACTTTTTCCTTTCTTCTCTGCTTTATTTTTAGGCATTTGACCCCTGCTCTTCTGTTCCATTTTCTTTATCTTTTTTTTCTTCTTTCTTGTCTTCGTCCCCTTCTTTTTCATCTTCTTTTGGTCTTTTTGGAATCGTTATGGTCTCTTCTATTCTTTCTTTGCTTTCTTCAATAATTTTCATTAATTGTAAACGTTGTTTTATGACATCTGACTTTATTAAGAAAATAGCTGCTGCTAAACTTATATAAGCTATTGCAATATACATTACATTAAAATATTTGACTTGAAAGTCTGTTAACATCGTTATAATCATATAGATTAGTCTTAATAGAATGGATAGTGTTAAGGCAAATATAGACATATTAAATACAGCTTTGTATTTCATTTTAATTCTTGCTATCAAACAGGTAAATAAACCAAAAATGGAAAGTGTAAAGACGTCCATTAGAGTTGCAATATAAAAGGTCATAAAAAAACTGATAAATATCGCTGAAATCATGGTACTTGCCGGATATGTTTTTAAAATTTCTGCAGCTTCTATCATTTGCTCATCTTCATTTTCGCCAATTAATATGGTTACTACTTTTTCTGATAATGTTAAGTTTTCTTCTTCAAATTCTGCTATATTGTCAACATAATAAATATAAGATGCTGTATATAAAACACAAAAAATTATCATTAATACCGTAAAATATACCAGTGCTTTTCTTACACCTAATGCTGCCATTTCTGGATATTTTTCAAATTTTGTAATCGAATACCATATTTTTTGAAAGAAATTTAATTTTAACATTTCTTCTTTTTTGGTTTGACTGTTTCCCACTATATATACTCCCTTCTAATCATGCTATCTACAAACATTGGACTAACATTTAATTTTACTTCATCCCCAATTTTAATATTTTTTCCGGTTATAGCAACTGTTATATGATACATTCCAATCCTTCCTAGCACTTTACACTTTTTGTATTCTTTTTGTTTCCCTTCTTTACACAATATTTGAGCATAAAGTGACTGGTCTTTAAAACTGTCTTTTATATCTCTTATTATGTAGCGTAATTTATCTCTTTTTCGAAACATGTCTCTTTGTTCTCTGACATGGTAACCATCGGCATACCCACAAGGAATTTGAGCAACCATGGTTTGTCCTTTCGTGATATAGGCATTGGAATATCCGATCGAGTAATTTTTTGGTAATTCTTTTATTTCTGTTACATTAGATTTTAAATAGCCTATTTTTTTCAATCCATATACATTTGGAATGGCAAGTCTTCCTAAAAAGGCAGAACCTATCCTTACCGCATTTAGTCTCATATGCTTAAATTTTAAGAACCCAGAAGAGTTGCAAATATGAAGCATTCCCGTTTCGATTTTATTTTCTTTTAATACTTCGATTACATCCATAAAACGCTTAAATTGCTTTTCTGAATATTCATTTTTTTCATAAAAAGCTAATGAAAAATGTGAAAATGTACCTTCTATTTGGATGTTTTTTCTATTTTTTAATATGGCAACTATTTTTTCTTTTTCACGGTAGATAAATCCATATCTTCCAAATCCTGTATCAATTTTTAAATGTGCTTTTATTTTTATGTTTTTTTGAGCTGCAATTTCCTCTGCTATATCAAAGGCCTCTTTGGAACCTATGCTTAAAATAATGTCATTTTCTACTAATTGTTCGACTTCTTTTTTGATAGCAGTAGAAGATAACATCAAAATCTTAGCTTGAATTTTAGCTTCTCTTAATTTTATAGCTTCTTCTACGGTAGATACAGCTAAAAAGTCGATTCCGTTGTCAATTAAAAATTTAGAATAAGGAATTAATCCTAATCCATAACCATTTCCTTTGACTACGGCTATAATTTTGATTGGTTTATGATTGTCTAACCTTCCTGTATCTTTTGCGATTTCTTTTATTTTTCTTATATTATGCTTCAAATCTTCTCTATTTATTACAAGTGATTTCATGAATTCCTCCAATTGTAATTTTTTATTTCTTTTTAAGCTTAAGTTTTAAAGCTCTTAGGTTTCTGAATAATTTTTCAGAAAAATGATATATTTTATAAGTTAATGGCTTAAAGGCAATATATACTTCTCCTACAAATTCAGTATATTCTGCTCCAAAACCTTTTTTAAATCGATATAAACCATTGCTGTCATCTGCTATTCCCGGTACTCCTCTTAAGTCATAAATATCGCTTTTTCTATTTAATGCAAGTTTTATCATTTCCCATTGTAACAAGTAATTTGGCATTAAATTCCTGTGTTCATTACTGCTTGCTCCATATAAATACCAGGTTTTGTTTCCATACATAATGGGAATAACGCCTGAAATTGGTTTTCCTTCATAATAAGCCATTAGTATTTTCATATGCTCTGGTCCTAAACAATCATACATTTTTTCAAAATACTCTAATGGTCTAATAATAAATCCATCTCTCTTTCCTGTTGTTATCATGATTTTATGAAAGTCTTTTAAATCTTCTTTGTTTCCATCTTTTACCGTTACTCCTTTTTTAGTAGCTAAACGTACATTATATCTGGTTTTTTGATGAAATGCTTTAAAAATTTCATCTTCTGTTTTGCCTTTGGTATCTAATCGAAATACATAGCGTGGTTGTATTTCATCGCGAAAGTTTTTAGCATCATCTTTGATTGAATAGCCTAATTCTAACATGATATTTTTAAAAGTTGTGTCATCACTTTTGATGTCTGGCTCTATTCTTAGTACAATGGCATTGTATTTTTCAGCTAATTCTTTGGCTCCTTCTGTTATTTGTTTTAAAACTTCAATATTATGAATGTCACAAACCGGTCCTCTTGCTGAATACATGATGTTTCCAAAAATTGGTATTTTTCGAATCCATACCATAAGGGATCCAATTATTTTTTTACTACTATCTTCTGCAAGTATTACTTCCTTTTTCCAACTTGTTTTTACGTTTGCCCATTCTAAAGATTGTTGAAAATTACATCTTTCGTGGCTTTCTAAAAACCTTGTATATTCTTCCTCATCTGATTTTGTTTTTAATAACCTCATTTGAATTTTCATCCTTCCTTTTTGTTTCTACTTTTTGGTTGTATTTTTATTATTGTTTTTTTATGTACTTATATTACACCATTTTTTTCTATTTGTAAAGAATTTTTCATATTCTCTTTCTTTAATAATGTATCTCTATTACTTATCAGTTCCTCATTGTTGTTCAAGTTTATTAACTATTTTCTTTTTTCTTCAAACTTCTCTTATTTTCTTTTTCTAATTGTTTTAAACTTTTTTTAGGTGTTGGTAAATCTTCTGGCATAGTTCCGTCCTGCTTGTCTAATTGCTTTTCTAACTATTTTTCCAATTTTATTATGAGTATCACAAGCTTTCTTTTCCGTATCAACTTTATCTCTTTTTAATCTTGATTCTGCTTGCGTAATACGAAATAAATTAGCTGCAAGTTCTTCACTTCCCATATTATCTAATATATCTTCTCTATATCTTAATCCTTTTCTTTTAGCAATGTCATCAGCAGTTTCTCCATTGGGAGAAGTCTAATAAGGACAAAATTGTTTTTATAAATTTCTTTCAAAATTTTATTGTGTTAGATAGCCACTAAAAGATATAAATTGTTTAGTCAGATTTG
>CALXRH010000012.1 GCA_944390625.1 uncultured Clostridia bacterium | reverse complement strand
AAATATAAATAATGGATATCCAATTCTTAATTGGCAGTAAATAAGTGATTATATTATTGAGTGTATTACTAGAGAAAAAATAGAAAGAACAACAGAAAATAGGAAAGAGTGAATAATGATTTGCTATATAAGGGTTCCAAGTGGAGCGATGCAGTATGTGTTCCTTGGTGGTCACCAAATGATAAAAATGGGGCTTATCTATTAGAACCAGAATAATTATATTAAATTTCTGGGGTCTCAAAACGGAACTAGAATAACAAAAATACAATTAATATCTCAATTGAAAATAGAAGGAAAATTAAAAGAGAAAGAAGCGTCTTAGTTAGAAATACAAGCATATGGCTCAAGATTAAGGATGGGGGAATAGTAAATATAAGAGTAGAACCAAAGAGACCGGGTCTTTTTGGCTCATTTTTTTAAAATAAAATGTAACCTTTTCCAAAAAAATGGTAATATATATATGTAAATCACTAAGGGGTGTTAAACCAAAATGAAAGAAACCAATTTAATAAAAAACTATATCCAAAACAACCAACTAAATATCGAAAAAGTAATCAAAGATTTTACGCCATATGTATACACAATCATCCAAAACAAAAACAGAAAACTAACCGATGAAGATACAGAAGAAATTATTTCAGACGTATTTTTAGCCGTATGGAAAAATCAAAAAACATTAGACATAAGTAAAGAAATGGTATCTTACTTAGGAGGAATAACCAATCATATCATAAGTAAAAAAATAAAAAATATAAAAAACGTTAGCGACATAAATGACTATGAAAATACTTTATATGAAATAGGTAGCATAGAAAAGCAAACCGAGCAAAAAGAAAAAAACGATTTAATCATCCAAGAATTAAACAAAATGAAACAAGAAGATAAGCAGATTTTCATGTCATACTACTATTATGCCAAAACAATGAATGAAATCGCAAAAGAACTCAACCTATCAGAACAAAAAATAAAATCAAGGCTTTTTAGAATTCGAAAAAAACTCAAAAAAATTTTAGAAAAAAGGGGGTACACTTATCATGGATAAGCAAAAACAAGAAAAAATAATGGAAAGGGCAAGAATGAAAGTTGCAATATCTAACTTCAAAGAGGAAGATTTAACAAAAGACACATCGAAAAACAAAATGTTCAAAATGGTAGCAACCTTTGTATTAGCAATTGGCATAACAGGTGGACTTGTTTATGCAACCGGAACTGCTGTATATGAAAAAATCTGGAAAGAACCAGAAAGTTATTCTGCTGGCCAAGAATTAACAGAAGAAGAAAAAGCAAAATGTATTTCAAAGGAAGAAGCGGAAAAAATAGGAAATGACTATTTGAAGAAAATTGGATTTGACGAAGAAACCATAAACAATTTAGGATTAGAAAAAAATTTTTTCGAAAATGAAAATATATGGTACTTAAATTCAGAAAAAGTAACCATAACAATTGATGCAGAAACCGGAAAAATAAAATCAGTCGGTATTCCAACTTGGGAATATACCATTCCAGAAAATTATGGTATTACAAGGGAAGAAGCAAGAAAAACAGCTTGGCAATTACTTGAAAAATATAGACCAGAAGGAGATACAGGAGACTATAAAATGGTATCTTTAGTAAGAAATATGGAAACAGATAAAGCATCTTATATTTGGTATGCTACTTTCCAAAAGCAATATGGAGACTTAATTAATGAAGAAGAAGAAATTAAAATAGGCTGGGTACCTACCATTAATGGTTTATATTGTTTAAGTTTTACGAGCAATCCATATGAAAATAATGAAGAAAAAATAACCAAAGAACAAGCTATTGAAATTGCAACACAAAAAGACAAAGAAATTGAAAAAAACAAAACAATAACTGGAACGAAAGCAGAAATTCGAATTCGACAAATGAATGCACAAGTATATCTAAGAGAAAATAATAAAGAAGAATATGAAAAAGGGATATTATCTTATATGGAAAAAACAGGGGAGAATACATATAAATTAAAAGAAGATGCAGTATTTTATAAAACAGAAGAAAGAGTAAGAAAAGTTTGGTGTGTTGTGGTAGAATATAGCGATAAAACAAGCTATACCTACTTTGTAGATTGCACAACTGGAGAAATTATTGGAGGAGGAATGTATGATAATTTGATTACAGAAGAATTAATTTACGATGACCAAAATAATTTAATTGATAAAGATTAAGCGATTGGGAGCCATTGAAACCAAAAAGACTCGGTTTCTAATAGCTCCCCAACAGCTCTCCAAAAAAGATTTCAAAAAACTATTGCAAAAAGTAAATAAATGTAGTAGAATATACTATGTAAATTATTTCCTTAAACTTAGTTCATAATCCAGACACCCGATTTTAAACCAGGTTTAAGGAGAAAAGAAAACAGGAGGTGTAAAAAAATGATATCAAAAGAGGCAAAAGCTGGAATCATTGAAAAGTATAAAAGAGATGAAAAAGATACTGGTTCACCAGAAGTTCAAATTGCTCTTTTAACAGAAAGAATCAATGAATTAACAGAGCATTTAAAAGTTCACAAAAAAGACAATCATTCAAGAAGAGGACTTCTAAAAATGGTTGGTAAAAGAAGAAATCTATTAAACTATTTAGCAAAAAAAGATATTAATCGATATAGAACAATTGTTGAACAATTAGGATTAAGAAAATAAAAAATGGGGGCACTTATTTGTTTTGCCCTCTATTTTTTGAGTTTATATTAGTACGTGTAGCTTGTATAATGTGCTTAAGTCCAAAAGCATATTCTAGAGGTTACATACTAATTATAAACTTAAAAACATATCATCAAAAAAAATAAAGTGGTGTCAAAAAAAATTAGTATGAAAAGGAGAAAATTTATGTTTAAAATTTATGAAACAGAATTAGCAGGAAGAAAACTAAGCATTGAAACAGGAAAAATGGCAGCATTAAGCAATGGGAGTGTTTTAGTTCGATATGGAGATACCGTAGTTATGGTAAATGTAACAGCATCCAAAGAACCAAAAGAAGGAGTTGACTTTTTCCCATTATCGGTAGACTATGAAGAAAAACTATATTCCGTAGGAAAAATACCAGGTTCTTATACTAAAAGAGAAGGAAAACCAACAGACAAAGCAATTTTAACTTCAAGAGCAATTGACAGGCCTCTTAGACCTTTATTTCCAAAAGACTTTCGAAATGATGTTGTAGTCGTATGTACCGTTTTATCGGTAGACCAAGATAATTCACCAGAAGTTGCAGCCATGATTGGAGCGTCCGCTGCCCTATCTATTTCAGATATTCCATTCGGAGGACCAACAGCAGCAGTTAATGTGGGATTAGTAGATAATGAAATTATCATCAACCCAACCGAAGAGCAAAGAGACAAAAGTGATTTAACTTTAACCGTTGCCGGAACCATTGACAAAATTGCTATGATAGAAGCAGGAGGAAATGAAATTCCAGATGAAGTTATGTTAGATGCCATTAAAGCAGCACATGTAGAAATCAAAAAATTATGTGAATTTATTTCCAAAATGAAAGAAGAAATTGGAAAACCAAAATTTGAATATCAATCCTTTGCAGTAATTCCAGAAATTTATGACTATTTAGCAGAAAACTTTACCGATGAAATGAAACAAGCAGTAACTGAAAAAGACAAGCAAATAAGAGATGACAATGTAGCCAAACTAACAGAAAAAGTAAACAAAATTTACCAAGAAAAATTTGGAGAAGAAAAATTCGAAGAGAATAAAGCAAATATTGGAGAAGCCCTATACAAACTAGAAAAGAAAATTGTAAGAGACATGATATTTTATGAACACAAACGTGTAGACGGAAGAGGTTTAGATGAAATAAGGCCACTTTCTTGTGAAGTAGGAATTCTTCCAAGAGTACACGGAAGTGCTTTATTTACCAGAGGATTAACACAAGTTATGTCTGTTACAACACTTGGTATGATTAGCGAAGAACAAGAACTAGATGGCATTGACACAGAAACCAGCAAAAGATATATGCACCAATACAATTTTCCATCTTATTCGGTAGGAGAGGCAAGACCATCTCGTGGGCCAGGAAGACGTGAAATTGGGCATGGTGCTCTAGCAGAAAAAGCTTTGGTTCCAGTATTACCATCGATTGAAGAATTTCCATATGCGATTCGAGTTGTATCCGAAATTCTTTCATCCAATGGTTCTACCTCCCAAGGAAGTATCTGTGCTAGTACCTTATCTTTAATGGATGCAGGAGTTCCAATTAAAAGGCCAGTTGCTGGAATTTCAACAGGACTAGTAACTGACCCAGAAAATCCAGATCATTATGTTATGATGACAGATATTCAAGGAATTGAAGACTTCTTTGGTGATATGGACTTCAAAGTAGGAGGAACTGAAAAGGGAATTACAGCTATCCAAGTAGATATTAAAGTAGATGGTTTATCTTATGATATCATAAAAGAAGCATTTGAAAGAACTAGAAAAGCTCGTATGTATATCTTAAATGATATTATGCTACCTGTACTTGCTAAGCCAAGAGAAGAAATTTCAGAATATGCACCAAAAATTATTACAACCAAAATCAAAGTAGAAAAAATAAAAGATGTCATTGGAACAGGCGGAAAAGTAATCAACAAAATTATAGAAGAAACTGGTGTAAAAATCGATATTGAAGAAGATGGACAAGTATTAATTTACGGACAAAATAGCGAAAAAGCCTATGACGCCTTAGATATGATAGAAGATATTGTACGCGAAATCGAAGTGGGTGGAATTTACTATGGAGCCGTAACTAGAATTACATCATATGGAGCGTTTGTAGACCTAGGAAATGGAAAAGAAGGTTTACTTCACATTTCCAAAATTGCTAAAGAACATATAAGAAGAGTAGAAGACTACATTCAAATCGGAGAAAAGGTGACCGTAAAAGTAATCGACATCGATAACCAAGGAAGAATCAATTTAGCTATGAATGAATTAAGAGAAAAAAGACAAGATGTAAAAGAAGAAGAAAATAAAGAAATCTTCTTCGAATCCACCATCGATGAAAATAAAGATAGCAATCATGATGAATAAAAAAGTATATCAAAAATCATAAAAGGGAACTTATCTTAAAAGGAGGAAAAGATGCCAAATCTATTAACACTTGAAACCAACAAATATGCCATAAAACTAGACAATTTTCAAGGACCACTAGACTTGCTTTGTAATTTAATCGAAAAAAACAAAATGAGTATTTATGACATAAAACTAGATGAAATAACCGACCAATATATCGAATACTTAAATAAAGCACAAGAATTAAATTTAGAAATAGCAAGTGAATTTTTAAGCTTGGCATCTACACTTCTTTATATTAAATCCAAAAAACTTCTTCCAAGCAAGCAAGAAGAGGAAGAAGAAATTTCGGAAGATGAACTAATTAGAAGAATTATAGAATATAAAAAATACAAAGATATAACAGCTATTTTAAGACAAAATTTTGAAATCTATTCCAATCGATTCTACAAATTGCCAGAAGATATTGAATTACCTAAACAAAAAATAGAAGATAAATACGAGAAAAATATCATCCCAGAATTATACGAAAAATTATGGAATAAAAATCAAGAAAAAGTAAATGAAAATGCTAAAAATATAGAAAAAATAGCACTTACCGATACTTATACAGTTGTAAGCAAAGTAAAAGAAATGTTTAAAGAATTAATAAAAAACAGAACGTTTGTATTTAATAAATTATTTTCTTTGCAAAAACATAATAAGCAAGAAGTTGTAACAGCTTTTTCTGGATTGCTGGAGTTATCAAGAAGAAGCAAAGTAGAAACAGAGCAAGAAGAACTTTTTGGAGATATCCAAGTAAAAAGAAAAAAATAATTGTCGAATTTTGTTGAACGATTTTTTCAAAAATTTCAAGAAAACTATTGCAAAATTTAAAATTTATAATATAATATAAGTATATCATTAGATGCATGATATACCTTAAGAAGGAAAAATCCTAGATAATTAAATTTATCAAAAAACAGGCATTTGGCGTTTAAATGCCTGTTTTTTTATCATCGAAATAAATCAATGATAGATTTTAATACTTTCGCAATTTCATAAACAATTTTCATCGAGCTTAATATCTTATGTAAAAGTTTAGAAACTTTGTTAGTATTTTTTCTCTTGCGTTTAAGATGCATGATATTCACCTCCTTTCGAAGGAAGCATCCTTACTAAATATTATATAGCCGTTTCATTGCAAAAATTGTCGAAAAAACAAGATTAAGAAAAAAAATATAAGAATGTGTATTTCGATTTTTTCAACTTGACAATTTCCAAATAAATGGTATAATAGAAGATGTGGAGAAAGCAGATTAAGAAAAATGCTTTAAAACCAAAATAAAGGAGAAAAATATGTTATCTAAAATATGGAAAAAAGTTTGTATTTTAATATTAATCATAGCCTGTCTTTTTAACATCGTATTAAAATTAGTTGGTAGAGTATCATTTAACAAAGAGATAATTTCATCAGCCGAATATATGCTTGAACAATACGAATACGAAAAAGATAGTGAAAATGTAATCAAATAATACTTGAAATTTTCTACAAAATATGGTAACATAGAATACAGTTTTTTAAAAGGCGGTCAGAAATCGCCAAAATTAAGGAAGAGGTGAAAACAATGAATAAAGAAATACAACCAAATTATGGAGAAACAACCATTACATGTGCATGTGGCAATGTTATGAAAGTAGGTTCAACCAAAAAAGACATGAAAGTTGATATATGCTCAAAATGTCATCCATTCTGGACAGGTAACTTAATGAGACGTGACACAGCTGGAAGTAGAGCAGATAGATTTAAGAAAAAATATGGTCTTGCTTAAGACAAAAATACAAGTAGCAAACTGCTACTTTATTTTTTTTGCACAAGGCTATTGCTAAAACAAAGTAAATTTGATATACTTTATAACATTAGAAAGATATAAAAATCAAAAAAAGGAGGAACTAGTTAGTCCGAAAAGACCAACCAAAACGACAAAAATGGCCAAAAAAAGTATCGTAAAAAATTATCTATATAATTTAACCTATCAAATATTAACACTGATATTACCCTTAATTACAGCCTCCTACTTAGCTAGAGTATTAGGAGCTACGGGAAATGGAATCTATAGTTATACCTATACAATTGTAAATTACTTTGTATTATTTGGTTCTCTTGGGATTTCTATGTATGGACAAAGAGAAATCGCTTATGCACAAGATGATAAATCTAAAATGAAAAAAACATTTGTGGAGCTAGTGTTATTTCGATTTATCACCATAGCCATTGCAACAGTTGTTTATTATTTTGCTTTTATGAGACAGGGAGAATATAGTGTATATTATAGAATATTACTATTTGAATTAATAGCGGCAGCATTTGATATTAGTTGGTTTTTCCAAGGAATGGAAGATTTCAAAAAAACGGTATTAAGAAACATAGCAGTAAGATTAATTAGTGTAGCCTTAATCTTTTTACTTGTAAAAGAAGAATCTGATTTAAGTAAATACTTAGCAATTTATGCTTTAGCAGACTTTTTTGGGAACTTATCACTATGGTTTTATTTGCCAAAATATTTCAGAGGGGTAAAAATAAAAAACATCAACATTGTAAGGCAGATACTAGCAATTGTTTTACTTTTTATACCACAAATAGCAAACAAAGTATATAATATGTTAGATACCACTATGCTTGGAAAAATAATTGCCGATAAAGCAGAAACGGGGTATTATGAGCAAAGTCAAAAAGTAATCAGAGTGTTGTTAACCTTGGTTACTTCGCTTGGAACAGTGATGGTGCCAAGAATGGCAAGTATGTTTGCTAACGGAGAAACAAAAAAAATCAATGCCGCCATGAAAAAATCGTTTAACTTTACTTATTTACTTAGTTTCCCAATTATGTTAGGTTTAATTGCTATATCCGAAAATTTTGTACCATGGTTTTTTGGTCCAGGATATACAAAAGTAATACTATTAATGAATATCATTACACCAATTATACTTCTTATGGGCATATCCAATATCATAGGAACCCAATATTTGCTTCCTACTAAAAGGCAAAAAGAATTTACCATCTCTGTATTGGCAGGAGTAGTTGTTAATTTTATATTAAACTATATTATGATAAATTTATGGGCTAGTGTAGGAGCATGTATTGCAACTGTTATTTCACAGGTAGTGGTAGATGTTATGCAATTTTATTATGTTAGAAATGAAATCAACTTAAAAGAAATGCTTAAGCTAAGTTTAAAATACCTATTTGCTGGAATAATCATGTTTATTTGTTGTATGCTTGTACAACTTGTATTATCTGGCTTTGTTTGTATGGTAGTACAAATGATACTTGGTGTATGTGTATATTTTGGAATTCTTATTGTATTAAAAGATGAATTTATGTTCTTATTAATCGATAAAGCAAGAGAAAAATTATTTAGTGTATTAAGTAGAAATTAAAAAGTGTGAAAGGATAAAAAATGTATTTCATAGTAGGATTAGGAAATCCAGAACCCGAATATAGTAATACTCGCCATAATATGGGATTTGATGTAATTAATCAGTTATCACAAAAATATGATATCAAAGTAGAAAAAAATGGTTTTCAATCACTTTATGGTTCTGGAATAATAGAAAATGAAAAAGTAATGCTTTGCAAGCCACAAACTTTTATGAATTTAAGTGGCGAGGCAATTATTAAATTTGTAAATTATTATAAAATCCCGCTGTCAAATGTCATTATCATTTATGACGACATCGATATCGAGCCAGGAGTTGTAAAAATAAGAAAAAAAGGCGGAGCTGGAACCCATAATGGTATGAAATCTGTGATAGAAAATTTAGAAACAACAGAATTTCCTCATGTACGAATTGGGACTGGAAAGCCAGAAAATAAATCTGATTTAATCGAATATGTTATAGGAAAAGTATCAAAAGAAGAATATGCTGTTTTAGCAAAAGGAATTGATACTGGGGTAGAAGCGGTAGAAAAAATAATAAAAAATGGCATCGATTATGCGATGAACCTTATTAATTAAAACTTAAAGGAGTAGACAATGTTAGAGTTAATCATAAATAAAAACAAAGATTTAGAAAATATTATTTTAATTGAAAATGGCAAAATGATGGAACATTACATAAGTACAGAAGAAGACAGAAAAAGAAGATTAGAAGGAAATATCTATATTGGACAAGTTGGAGATATTATCCATGGTATGCAGGCTGCTTTTGTGGATTTTGGCGAGGAAAAAAAGGGATTTATCCATTTAAAAGATGCGATTCCACAAGTAGATGAAACCAAAGAAAAATTGGATCCTTCTTTAACGATAAAAAATGTGTTAAAACCTAAACAAAAACTTTTAATTCAAATTAAAAAAGATAGTGATGCTAAAAAAGGAGCCAGAGTATCTACCCATATTAGCATACCTGGCAAATTTATAGTACTTATGCCAAATACAAGCTTTATAACCATTTCACAAAAGATTAAGGATGATGCTAAAAAACAAGAAAAAATCAGTTTTATCAAAGAAAATTTGCCAGATGGATTTGGAGCTATTATAAGAACATCGGCAGAAAAGGTATCACAAAAAGAGATAAAAAAAGATATAGAAAATTTATTGAGCAAGTGGAGAGAAATAGAGAGTAAATTTAAGAAAAGCTCAGACCAGCCTAAATTGCTTTGGAAAAGTGAAAACATTGTAGAAAAAATGATAACAGATTTAAGCACAAAAAATTTAGAGAAAATTACAACCAATAGTGAAGAAGAATATCATAATTTAGAAAAATTAAAATTAGAAAATATAGCCATTGTTTTGGATCAAGAAACCGATTTGTTATCTAAATATGATTTGGAAAAACAAATTGAAAAATTAGAGAATCGAAAAATTTGGTTAAATTGTGGTGGTTTCATTACCATCGATAAAACAGAGGCTTTAACGGCGATTGATGTCAATACTGGTAAATTCACAGGAAATAAAGATTTAGAATCTACCATATTTAAAGTAAACAAAGAAGCAACCATGGAAATTGCTAAACAATTAAGACTTCGTGATATTGGCGGAATTATTGTCATTGATTATATTGATATGAAGAGTGAAGAAAATAAGGAAAAGATTGAGGAACTTTTAAAAGAGGTTTTAAAAGAAGATAGAACAAAAACACAGGTAGAAGGTTTTACAAAACTTAACCTAATGGAACTTACTAGAAAACACATTTGTAGTCATTTAAATGGATAAACACGATAAGAAAAATCTCCCAAAGGTAGGGGCAATCATTTTGCTACTCTACCCTGAGGGGGATATTCTATTATTTTGGGTTAAGACATAAGTAAGGTAATTTTGCTGCCTGTTTTTTCGATAAATCCTTCTTGTTTTAAGTGTGAAAGTTCTCTCATCATAGCACTTCTGTCGACACTTAGGTAGTCGGCAAGGTCAGTTAAGGTAAAAGGCAAACGAAAGGTTTTGCTTAAGTTTTTAGTAGAAAGGATATTAAAATAGGTAAGGAGTTTATCTCTAATATTTTTTTTGGTTAAAAGTTCGATTCGAGTATTTAATTTTATGGTGTTTGTCATAATTAAAATAGGTATTTTTTTTTCGAGTTCTTCATGAAATTTACATTTGGGGTTACATTTGTTTAAGATGATGTCATAAATAAAGCTTAAGACTTCACAATTTTCTTTTGCTTCCACAAATAATTCATTGTTGGTATTGGTTGGATATAAAACTTCTCCAAAAATATCATCTTTTGTAAAATGTCCAATGATGGTTTTATTTCCATTAAAGTCATATCGAATTAAATTAGCTGTTCCAGATAATAAAATACACAGCTGGTTTCTTTTTTCTATGTAAGTTGTAATTAGCTCTCCTTTTGAGAAAGAGCGTTTTGAAACTTTAGAACATTTGGAACTAAAGTCTTCAAAAAAATTTGCAATTTCAAAATCAGTTCTCATCTTTGTTTTCACCTTCAGAAAAAAATATATCATAATTTTGTTGCATTTGCAACAGAATTTTTAGGATTTAACTATATAATAAACTTTGTGTTTAAAAGAAAAAATTTAAATGCAAAAATAGATAGGGGGCAAGAGAAGAAATGAAGGTAGTAAAAAGAGACGGAAGAATTGTTGACTATGACAGAAGCAAAGTAATTACAGCAATCCAAAAAGCAAATACGGAAGTAAGAAGAAAAGAAAAAGCCAATCAAGAAGATATTAAAACCATAACGAGTTATATTGAAGAAATTGATAAAAAAAGAATGTTAGTCGAAGATATTCAAGATGTCATTGAAGAAAAATTAATGGAACTTGGCAAATACGAATTGGCTAAAAAATACATTGTGTATCGCTATAATAGAGCATTAATCAGAAAAAGTAATACAACCGATGAATCGATTTTAGGACTTATTCGAAACACCAATCAAGAAGTTATGAATGAAAATTCAAACAAAAATGCAGTTATGGCATCGACACAAAGAGATTTAATAGCAGGGGAAGTTTCCAAAGATTTAACGTGGAGAATGTTATTACCAGAAAAAATATCCAATGCTGAAAAAGAAGGCGTTTTACATTTTCATGATGCAGACTACTTTGTACAACCAATTTTTAACTGTTGTTTAATCAATATTGGAGATATGTTAGACAATGGAACCGTTATGAATGGTAAAATGATAGAAAGTCCTAAAAGTTTCCAAGTTGCCTGTACAGTAACGACACAAATCATAGCATCTGTTGCTAGCAATCAATATGGTGGACAATCTGTAGACTTAAAACATTTAGGAAAATATTTAAGAAAAAGCAAAGAAAAATTTGAAAAAGAATTGCAAGATGAATTTGATGGTAAATTAGACAAAAAAGTAGCAGAAAAAATTGTAGCTAGAAGATTAAAATCAGAATTAAGTGCGGGAGTTCAAACCATTCAATATCAAATTAATACTTTAATGACAACCAATGGACAATCCCCATTTGTAACTTTATTCTTGCACCTAGAAGAAGATGATGAATATATCGAAGAAAATGCTATGATTATAGAAGAAGTCTTAAAACAAAGATACCAAGGAATCAAAAACTCAGTAGGAGTTTATATAACACCTGCTTTTCCAAAATTAATCTATGTGTTAGATGAATTTAATTGCTTAAAAGGTGGAAAATACGATTATTTAACAAAACTAGCTGTAAAATGTTCTTCCAAAAGAATGTACCCAGATTACATTTCAGCCAAAAAAATGCGTGAAAATTATGAAGGAAATGTATTTAGCCCAATGGGATGCAGAAGTTTCTTAGCACCATGGAAAGATGAAAATGGAAATTATAAATTTGAAGGAAGATTTAACCAAGGAGTTGTTAGTATCAATTTACCTCAAATTGGCATTGTAGCAGATGGCGATGAGGCAAAATTCTGGAAAGAGTTTGACGAAAGACTAGAACTTTGCAAAGAAGCTTTGATGTGTAGACATTATGCTTTGCTTGGAACCTCCAGTGATATCAGCCCAATCCATTGGAGATATGGAGCAGTTGCAAGACTTAAAGCTGGCGAAAAAATAGATCCATTATTATATGGTGGCTATTCTTCTATATCTTTGGGCTATATTGGTCTTTATGAGGTGACAAAAGCAATGACTGGAGTATCTCATACAGATCCAAAAGGAAAAGAATTTGCCACTCGTGTAATGAAACATTTAAATGAAACCGTAAATAAATGGAAAGCAGAGACCAATATTGGATTTGCCTTATATGGAACACCGGCAGAAAGTTTATGTTACAAATTTGCCCGAATTGATAAAGAAAAATTTGGAACCATTGAAGATATTACAGATAAAGGATATTATACCAATTCTTATCATGTAGATGTAAGAGAAAAAATCAATGCCTTTGATAAATTAAAATTTGAAAGTGAATTTCAAAATATGTCAAAGGGTGGCGCCATATCTTATGTTGAAATTCCAAATATGAAAAATAATATCGATGCTTTAGAAGAACTAGTTAAATTTATTTACGACAATATTCAATATGCAGAATTTAACACAAAATCAGATTATTGTCATGTTTGTGGATATGATGGAGAAATAAAAATAAACAGCAATAATGAATGGGAATGTCCTCAATGTGGAAACAAAGATCATTCTAAAATGACAGTTGTACGTCGTACTTGTGGTTATTTAGGAGAAAATTTCTGGAATACCGGAAAAACCAAAGAAATAAAAAGTAGAGTTTTACATTTATAAAAAATAGAAAACTGGATAAAATAATAAGAAAGATAAAAGGGATAAATTAAAAGTTTGGGAGATGATATAAAATGTTAAAAAAAGTGGGTATATTAATAAATGGTGGAGATGCGCCTGGATTAAATGCTGTTATTCGTGCTATAACAAGAACAGCGGAAAGAAATAATATAGAGTGTTATGGTTTCATCGATGGTTTTAATGGACTATTAAAAAATCATTATGTAAGATTAGACAATCAAATGATTACTTCTGGAATTTTACATAAAGGAGGAGCAATTATAGGCTCTTCGTTAAATGCTAATGTTTTTAATTATAAAGTAATCGAAGATGGAAAAGAAGTTTATAAAGATTTATCAGAAAAATGTGTGCAAAATTTAAAAGAAGATGGAATTGATTGTCTATTTACACTAGGTGGGGATAGCACACAAAAATCGGCAAGAGATTTTTCTTTAAGAGGAATTAATGTAATAGGAGTTCCAAAAACAATTGATAATGATGTTGCCTGTACAGATGTAACATTTGGATTTAATACTGCTGTATCTGTTGCAACAGACGCTTTAGATAGACTTCATACAACAGCAGAAACCCATAACCGTATTATGGTGTTAGAAGTGATGGGAAGATATGCAGGTTGGATTACTTTAGAATCTGCCATAGCAGGAGGAGCAGATGTAGCTTTGCTTCCAGAGATACCATATGACATGGACAAAGTAGTAGAAAAAATACAAGCAAGGCAAAAAGCAGGTAAAAATTTCAGTGTTGTGGTTGTATCAGAAGGAGCCTTTCCAAAAGGTGGAAGCATATCGATTAAAGATACTCGTGAAGGTGGAAAAGGAGTAATCAACATTCAACTTGGAGGTTCAGGAGATATTGTAGCAAAAGAACTTGAAAAACGTACGGGCTTAGTTGCAAGAAACACAACACTTGGTTATATGCAAAGAGGAGGTACTCCTTCTGCAACGGATCGAATATTATCTACCAAATACGGAGCAAAAGCAATGGAGCTTGCATTAGAAGGTAAATTTAATGTATTAACTGTATTGAAAAATGGAAAATTGGATTATGTTTCTTTAGAAGATGTCGTAGGAAATAATAAAGAAATTGGAGCGGTAGAAGGCGGTACAGAAGATAGCAATATGAAAGTTGTAAAATTAGATGATGATTTAATAAAAACCGCAAGGGATATTGGAATTTGTTTAGGTGATTAGATGAAAAAAAATGTGATACCAAAAATAATTTTTGCCATATTAATTATCGTTTTGATTGTAATGATTATTTTAGTAATCCTTCAAAAACCAAATGATTTAACAGTAAGCATGTATCAAGCTATATGTGAGAAACAAAATTATACTTTTTCAATGGTAGAAGAAAATTCGGATATAAATTATAGTTTGACAATTGCCAAAAAAGATAATGCAATGAGTATTGATTCAACGACAGATGAAGATCGCACAACTACCTTAGTAGAAGAAGATGTTGCTTATTATATTATGCATTCAGATAAGGAGTATTATTTATACGATAGTACTCAAGTTGATGCTGATATTTTAAGAAATGAGTTATCTGGAATTGAAGAAGAAGAATATATTAAGCGGGTATGAGAAAATAAATGGGAAACAATATTATTATGAAGAATATGAAGGAATAACTACCTTTATTATGTGGTCAAATTATGAAGAAGAAAGCTCTATTAAAACTAGATTTTATTTTGAACACGAAAAAATAGCCTATATCAAAACGATTATTGATGATTCGGAAGAAGAGTTGTTAAAAGTTGACTTTTCAGATGAAGTAGATGATAGTTTGTTTGAAATACCAGATGATTATGCGGAAATTTAGTTTCATAACGATTTAGGTTATAATTACTCACCTGTTTGCTAAATTTAGTTCTTAAATAAAAATTAAATTTAGCAAACAGGTGGGTTTTCTCTATAAGTTAATTATTTTTTAAAACGAAAAAATTGCAAAAAATGTGTAGAAAGATGTCGAATTTTGCGATGAAAAATGGTTGACTTTTTTATAGTTTATTACTATAATAATAGCAGATTAGTTAAATGTTGTTTTATTCAAAATAATTTAATTGATAACTTTTTTCAAAAGATTATTTTAATCATCTCGGTAAAATTTTTTAAGAAAAAATAAAATCAAAAATTGGATGAACACAAAAAATACTAAAATAAAAAAGGAAGGGAGGGTTAAAATTATGACAGAGGAACAAAGAGATAATCTTTTATTATCTATGGCAGAGTCTTTAAAAAGTATGGATACAAGAATTGGAAAGTTGGAAAATGTTCAACAAGAAGTTCTAGAGAAGTTGGAAGGACAAGGAATCAGAATAGAAAAGCTAGAAAATGTTCAACAAGAAGTTCTAGAGAAGTTGGAAGGACAAGGAGTAAGAATAGAAAAGCTAGAAAATATTCAACAAGAAGTTCTAAAAGAGTTGGAAGGACAAGGAGTAAGCATAAAAAAGGTAGAAAACATTCAACAAGAGATTCTAAAAGAAGCAGAAAGACAAAGAATGAATACAGCAAGATTAGAATATAATCTTACTGACCAAATAAGAGCCTTATTCGATGTAAGAGAAATTAACAAAGACAAGTTTAAAGAACATGATAAAATTCTAAAAAGCATAGACGAAACTTTAGATTCATATAATAGAAGACTTTTAAAATTGGAAAAAACGAACTAAAAGAAAAAATACCAGTATATTAATTTTAATATACTGGTATTTTTTTGTAAAATAGTGTATAATCGATGTAACCAAAATAAAAAAATTAACGATAAGGTGGCAAAATGGAAAAATGTAAAGAAATTGAAAGAACGATAATAACAACTTATAGAAAAACAATTTGGGCCAGGTTTGTAAAAGCTATTATTGAATACGAAATGATACAAGATGGAGATAAAATAGCAGTCTGTATATCCGGGGGAAAAGACTCAATGCTTTTAGCTAAATGTTTAGAAGAATTAAAAAAGCATGGAAAAAATAATTTTGAATTAGAATTTATCGTCATGAATCCTGGTTATAATGAAGAAAACAAACAAAAAATTATCCAAAACAGTAAACTACTAAATATTCCAATAACCATGTTTGAAACCGATATATTTGCACGAGTAGAGAAAATGAAAGACCATGAGTGTTATTTATGTGCTAGAATGAGAAGAGGATATTTATATAATAAGGCACAAGAACTAGGGTGTAACAAAATTGCACTTGGCCATCATTTTGATGATGTAATAGAAACAGTACTGATGGGAATCATTTATGCGGGAAAAATGCAAACCATGATGCCAAAGCTAAAAAGTACATCACATCCGGGGATGGAATTAATAAGACCTTTATATTTGGTAAGAGAAGAAGATATTATAAGTTGGAAAGAAAAAAACGACTTAGAATTTATAAAATGTGCTTGCAAAATAACGCAAAGGCAAACAACTTTAAAGCCAGATGAATTGCAATCTAAAAGAGAAGAAACAAAAAAACTAATTAAACAACTAAAAACAAAATACGAAACTGCAGATATCAATATTTTTAATAGTACCAAAAATATAAACTTGGATACCATTCTTTCTTATAAAAAAGATGGAAAAATAGTCCATTTTTTAGATGAATACTAGAGTTTATTGGGAGCCATTAGGGGGAAATAAGAAAATGCTAAATCAATTTTCAAGAACGGAATTATTAATTGGAAAAGATAATATGGAAAAACTACACAAATTAAAAGTTGCAATTTTTGGAATCGGAGGGGTTGGCTCTTTTGTTGTAGAAGGATTAGTAAGATGTGGTATAGGAAATTTTATTTTAGTAGATCATGATGTTATCGATGTAACCAATATAAATAGGCAAATCATAGCTACAACTAAAACAGTTGGAAAACCTAAAATAGAAGTAGCCAAAGAAAGAATTTTAGAAATCAATCCAAATGCTCATGTAGAAATTTATCAAGAATTTTTTATGCCACAAAGTAAAGAAATTTTAGACGACAAAGTAGATTATGTAGTAGATTGCATAGATACCGTAACAGCAAAGATTGAATTGATTTTAAGAGCTAAAAAGTTGAACATACCAATCATATCAAGTATGGGAACTGGAAATAAATTAGACCCTACCAAGTTTGAGATAACAGATTTATATAAGACAAGTGTATGTCCTTTAGCAAAAGTTATGAGAAAAGAATTAAGGGCTAGGGGAATTGATAAACTTAAAGTTATTTATTCAAAAGAAGAACCGATAAAAATAAATCAAAACGAAACCATAAAAGAAGATGCTGCCCAAAAACGAACGCCAGGAAGTATTTCGTTTGTACCTTCTGTTGCGGGTTTAATGATAGCAGGAGAAGTTGTAAAAGATTTGCTATTTTTGGGGACGCAGTCGAAAAAATATTAGAAAAATAAAGAAAGAAGATGTAAAAACAAATGAAACAAATAAATGGAACCATGTTACAATATTTTGAATGGTATTTAAATGAGCCACGAGGATTATGGAATCGAATTAAAGAAGAAGCAGAAGATTTAGTAGATTTAGGAATCACATCAGTATGGTTGCCACCAGCCTACAAGGGGATTGCGGGCAAAAATGAAGTAGGCTATGGGGTATATGATATGTATGACCTTGGAGAATTTAATCAAAAGGGGAGCATTCCAACTAAATACGGAACAAAAGATGAATATATTCGAGCAATTGAAAGTTTAAAGCAAAGTGGAATCAATGTATATGCTGATGTTGTGTTAAATCACAAAATGGGAGCTGATAAGGAACAAGACATTTTAGCCAATAAATGCGAATGGGGAGACCACAACAAAGAAGGAGATATCGAAAAAATAAAAGCAGCTACGAAATATACGTTTCCAGAAAGGCATCATAAATACTCCGATTTTGAATGGAATTGGACACATTTTACTGGAATTGATATTAATAGTGAAACAGGAGAGCATGCTATTTTTAAGTTTAAAGATAAAAAATGGCAACAATCAGTAGATAAAGAATTTGCCAATTTTGATTATTTAATGGGAGCAGACTTGGATTTTTCCAATAAAGAAGTTGTAGAAGAATGTAAAAGATGGGGGTTATGGTATCAGAAAATGACGAGAGTAGATGGCTTTAGACTAGATGCCATAAAACATATTGATGCCGGATTTTATAAAGAATGGCTTGACTTTTTAAGAGAACAAACCCAAAAAGAATTGTTTACCGTAGGAGAATATTGGAGTACAGATGTAACAAAACTTCATAATTATTTAACAGAAGTAGATGGCATAATGTCCCTATTTGATGTACCTCTTCATAACAATTTCTATCAAGCATCGATTAATCCGGAGTATGATATGTCAAAATTATTAAAGAAAACATTCGTAAAAGAAAATCCTCAGAAAGCAGTAACATTTGTAGATAATCACGATACACAACCTCGGTCAAGCTTTGCAAAGTTTTGTTGAGCCTTGGTTTAAACAGTTGGCTTATTGCATAATATTGCTTAGAAAAGAAGGATATCCATGTATCTTTTTTGGAGATTTATTTGGAATTCCATATTCGAATATACCGCCAGTAGAGAGAATAAAAACACTTTTAACTTTAAGGAAATTAAAAGCTTATGGAAGACAACATGATTATTTTGATCACAAAAGCGTAATTGGATGGACTCGTGAGGGAGACAATAGACACTTAGATTCAGGGCTTGCCGTAATTGCCTCTAACTCGGTAGATAGCATAAAAAGAATGTATGTTGGAACCAGTTTTTCAGGAGAAAAATTTATCGATTGCTTAGATAATTGCCCAGATGTTATAACAATCGATGAGCAAGGTTGTGGGGTATTTAAAACAAAAGGCAAAAGTTGCTCTGTTTGGATTAGAAAATAGATTTGAGGACGGAGGAAAAAATATAAAAATTAAAAAATGGAACAGTATGATGTGATTCAATGAAAAAATTTAATTACATCATACTGTTTTAATTTTTGCTCCTAGGATATGGTTTTATTTCATCCGTTAAACCCAAAAGGTAGTCAGTAGAAGTATCAAAAAATAAAGCCAATTTTTTTAGTGTATGATTTGGTATATTAATTTTACCCAATTCATACTTACTATAATTAGTCTGTGAAATATTTAAAAAATCTGCTACTTCTTGTTGTTTTAATTCTTTATCTTCTCTCATATCTTTTATTCTTAACATTTTTTTCACCTCAATTATTATTATAAAAAAGTTATAAAATAACTATTGACATTTAGTTATAATTTGACTATAATATTTTTGAAAAAAGTCAAAATATAACTATAATAAAAAATAAAATGGAGGAAAAAGAAATGAAGAAGAAACAAAAGAGTTTAATAGAAAAAGTAAATGAAAAAGGTATCACATTAATTGCATTAGTCGTAACTATAGTAGTTTTACTAATCCTTGCAGGAGTGACAATAGCGACACTTACAGGAGATAACGGTATATTAAAAAAAACAAGCGATGCAAGTGAAAAAACCAAAGAAGCCAATGCAAGAGAACAAGTGCAATTGGCTGTAGCAGGAAGTCTTAGAACAGATGGAAATATTGATACAGATGATTTGAATACAGAATTATCAAAAATAGAAGGATTAACATCAGGAACGCCAATTAGTGGTTTACCAGCAACGGTAGTAATAGATGGAAATAATGTCATTATAAGAGAAGATGGAAGTGTAGTTGTATCAGAATGGACACAAACAGGATATGAAATTACAAATGGAGAAATAACGGTAAAAGTAGGAGATTATGTATTAAATTATGATGAGGAAACAGGAAACACACAAATAGAAACAACCAAAAGTGGACATACCACTCCACAAAACTTAACAACAGAAAACTTAGGTTGGAGAATATTAGGAATAGGAGAAAATGGAGGATTGGAGTTGATAAGTGACAATCCTACAACAACGACAGTAACACTAGTTGGAGAAACAGGTTATTTAAATGCAGAAGAAGTGTTAAATACAGCATGTAATGAATTATATGGAAAAGGCAGATATGCAGAATCTGCAAGAAGTTTGAATACAGAAGATATAAATAAACTAGCAAATTATAACCCAAAAACATATAGTGGATATGGTGATTTATATAAATATAGATTTTCAACAGAAGCAGGTTATATGCAATATAGTAAATCAACAGATAATGGAAAAACATGGAGCGAGTGGTTAAATATAACAGGTTTAAGCTATCAAACATTTAGAATGCCAGGTTCAACAGAGACAATAAGTGCTGATAATCCAAAAGAGAGTGAAGAAATAGAACACACAACTTATATTTATACTATATCATCACAAATAACAGATACTAACATAGTAAATATGATAACAAAAGGAACAGGAAATAGTAATTTGACACAATGGATAGCTTCTCGCGCAATTAATTGCTCTGACGGATATGCAGGCTTTCGTGTACACAATTTGTACAATGGCAACATGAGCTACGATGCCTTGTATGAATCTAATGGCGATTCCAATAATCCTAGTTGCTCTGTCCGCCCGGTAGTATCTCTAAAGACTAACGTCCAATTAGAAGGAAATTCAGAAGATGGATGGATTATAAAATGAAAATATTTTTGATAAATATCATAAAAAATGTTTATGAGATAATAAAAAGAGCTTATCAAGATTAGTGTGGGAATTTTTTAAAATTATTTCATATAGTACTAAATGCTGTGGTGCGACCGGGAAAGGTTGTATAATTTAGTGGGTGGAAATCCCACCTAGAAAAGATTCAGTCAGATCACTAGTAGCGAGTCATTGTATTGCTGATTTTAGCGGGAATTTCGATTTCGATGCTAACAGGGCAGAATGGAATATTACAACGAGCAAGTGAAGTAAAAGAACAGACCGAAGCAGCACAAACGGAAGAACAAAATATTTTAAATAGTTATGAGGATAAAATAAATGAATATGTAGGAATTGATTGGGATACAGTACTTGCCAATGCTGAAATGCATCCAGACCAAAAAACTAACACAGCAATAGGAGTTGGAACTGATGGAAGAGCCGTTAATATGGATTTTTGGGAATTTGAGTATGACGAACAAACTAATGGTTATGCATTAAACGATGGAGAGGTATTAAATAATACCGAATATGGTGGAACTAATGAAACAAGAATTAGAAATCAAGGATACAATGGAAATTTTTCTGAAGAGAGTGGAGAAATAATAGGAACAGTTCCAGCATATATTAATGAGGAAGGAAGTTGGATACCAGTAACAAGTATGTACAATACTTTTTATAATTGTACGGATTTACAAAAAGCACCAGAGATTCCGTCTACTGTAGTATGTATGTGGTCAACATACCAAGGATGCACAAAATTAACAGAAGGAAAAGTCGGAAGTCAAGTTATAAATTTATGGAATTGTTTTATGGATTGTACAAGTTTAGCAACTAGTCCAATTTTACCAAATACTGTGGAAAATATGATGCAAACATTTTACCGATGTACAGAATTAAATAATGTATCTAATATTCCAAATAGTGTTACATCTTTACAAAGTACTTTTTATGGATGTACTAAATTAGAATCAGTGCCAGATATACCAGATAATGTTATAACTTTATCTGCAACATTTCAAGAATGTACTAACCTCAAAAAAGCTCCTAAAATTGGTAAAAATGTAGAAGATATGTATTCAACATTTGGTTATTGCACAAGTCTAGTGAATGCTCCAGAAATTCCAAATAAAGTAAAATTTATGAGAAGTACATTTAATAAATGTACCAATCTACAAACTCCACCGTCTAAGATTCCAAATAGTGTAATAAATATGTATGCCACATTTGATTCTTGTGCAAATCTAGAAGGAACTATAGAAATTAATGCAAATATAACTGATGAAGATGCAGAAACGACAGAGAATTATGGAACAATAG
>CALXRH010000011.1 GCA_944390625.1 uncultured Clostridia bacterium | reverse complement strand
ATTGTCTAGTCTGTCAAATATAAATTTGTCTTTTTGCTCATAACTAGAACTTGTGAATTCTTCTAAATCCTCACTAATGACTACTCTATCGTAAGTTTTGTTTCTTTGTAATTCTTTTAAAATGGCATTGAAATAATATACATTTTTATATGAGATTATTTCTTTGTATTGCTTTTGATATTTTTTAACAATAGATGTTGAAATATTTTCATCATTTACTGCAAATAAAACTTTCATTTGTTTTTACTCCCTTCCGAATTTTACAACTATGGTAAACACAAGTGGCAATATTTGACATATTACAGCAATTGTTATAAAAGATACCATTAAGGCAAGTCCTTTTTCTTTTGTCTCTAAATGTTTAATTCCTAGTACATAATCATAAATTGCTCCTACTAATATTCCTAAAAAGCAAAATGGTATACTATACACTTGTACTTTATGTAAAATATAAGCTGTTAATCCATAAGACCTAGAGCCATAAGTTTCTTCATAATCTTCTATTGAACTCATTTCTTTTTCTTTTAATTCTACTAATGTGCTATCTGCTTGAGTACTTGTATTGGTTTCATTTGCTGCATATACTTTATTAAAACAAATTACGCTTGCTAACATTATGGTTATGGTTATTCCAATTATTGTAAGATTTTTTTTCATTTAGTTATCTCCCCCTGGAACTATATTCATTCCTATTTTTTTTACCCTTATATCATACAATACTATCTAAAAAATAGCAAGAAATTTTCCAAAAAAAATTTAAAAAAATCCATAAATCTAGTTTCTAAAGTATTTCTATCTTATGTATTGATTTTTCCATAAAGGTATTGCATATATTTATAAACTGCATTTCCCCAATTGGTGTCTGTTGCATATTTCTTATTTACACCGGAAATTGTATTTCCATTATAGTATTTTCCTGAGGCAACTTGTCCATCATAAATGCTAGTTCCTGCAGGATTGATATAATATTTTACTAATACCCTTGCAATTAAATCAATGGATTCGGAATAACTAGAAAATGTATAAGCTCCATTATAGGGGTTGGAATCATAAGCTCCATATCCAAATAAATTGTATTTGTTTTTTGCAATCCTCGATGTTCCCCATGCACTTTCATGTATTCCAATAGCTGCAACAAATATTCCGTTTATATTATATTCTTTTTCAATGTAATAAAAATACTCCGAATTGTTTTGAAAGATTTTGTTAACATCTTTGCTGTCTGTAAGTGCTTTTTTAAATTGTTCTGCCGAAAATCCGGAAGGTTTATTAAGTGGTGTGTCAAAAGATAAACTTGCCAAGGTCGATGCCCCTGTTGTTGTTTCAGATTCAGGTTCTGGTTCCGGCTCTACATAAACTTTCGTTCCTATGTCAATTATTTTATTGATAGAAGATTTGGTAACAACACAAGATACTTGTTCTTCATTGATTAGGTTTCCTTCTTGATCATAGGTTCTTTTCATGGTTATTGTTTGAATACCATTTCTTCCTTCTTGAGAAACTTGCGTTTGTCCTACATATAATTCACTGTTATTTCTATATTTGGTTATATATTCTAGTTCTTCTTCTCTTTCATATATCTCTTCTGTCCCAGTTAACTGTTTTGTATTTTGCCCAATAATTTCATCTATGTCTACATTAGCGGCATTGCTTATCTTAAGTGTTTCTAACGTTTTTGGTTGTTCCACCACTTCATCTGTTGCATAAGTTTCTTTGCTTGATATGTATCGAATATAGATTAAAATGAATAAAATTAATACAATACAAATGATTACTACCATTTTACTAATTCTTTGCTTTTCTTTTGCACTCATAAAATCACCTAGCAATATTGTAAACTTTCCTCATATTTTTGTCAATACCAAAAAATAGGAGTTTTCCTATATTGATAAAAAATACCCAAAGCAGATCGTACTATTTGTTAAAACAAAAATGCTACTATCTGCTTTGGGCTATTTTAATTTTATTCGGTATAGGTTAATCCATACATACTATATAACCATTCCATATAATTAAATGGTACTAAAGTTTCTGGCATACCATAGTCTACACCATATGTTTCTACCGAAATGGAAGAAATAACAACATCTTCTACTGGTTTCGATATTTCTTCATTTGATGTATCTTCTGCATCTTCTGTGTTTTCTTCTCCGGAACTTGCTGCTTCACATTCTACATTTTCAATTTCTTTTACAACTTCCATTCCTTCAATTACTTTTCCAAAACCTGCATAATATCCACTTAAATTGGTATGGTCATTGGTTGTCATAATGAAAAATTGAGATCCTGCTGAATTGTAAGATTCACTTGCTAAGGTAGATGAATATTGGGTATAATCCCCTCTTGCCATGGCAATTGTTCCTTCTGTTAGATTAAGTGTATTATCAGTATAGCCATTTGCTACAAATTCTCCTGTAATGGTATAAGAATCTGTGCTAGCTGCAGTCTCACCATTTGTGTATTGATAGGTTTTATTTTCATCTTCGTCATTGTATAAGTCTGCAAAAGTAGGAGAACCACTACCATCTCCTGCTGAGTCTCCTCCTTGTATCATAAAGTCTTTTACAACTCTATGGAAAGTAAGACCATTGTAAAATCCATTATTAGCTAATGTTATAAAATTTCTAACGGTTTCTGGCGCTTCGTCTGGGTATAATTCAATTTTTATGGTTCCAAAATTTTCTACCTCCATGGTAACAATTGGGTTAGAAATATTGGTGGTTGCTTTTTTGTAATAGCCAAAAGCGATTGTTCCTAATAGTATAATTAGCAATAAAATTGCTACTGCCCATCCTATATTGGTTATGGTTGTTTTCTTCATTTTTTTCATTCCTCCCTAATTTTGTTTGAAGTATTTTATACTTAATTTATAATATTGTCAAATACAAATTGTTCTTGCATTCTTTTGAGTGATGTTTTAATATTTCTTGCT
>CALXRH010000010.1 GCA_944390625.1 uncultured Clostridia bacterium | reverse complement strand
ATAATCATCAACTTTCATCTTAATTCTTCTAAAAAACATTTTTTCCTCCTATTATTACTCAAAAATTGTACCATTTAATTCATCTTCATTACAATATTCATCGATTTCGTTTACATTTTTATCTACTACTTTTTCAATCTCCAATATACGTTCAAATACAAAATCTCCGTCTAGTCCGCTAATAGTATCTAACTTATTTTTTATTTTATTAATTTTTACACTAACTTTACTCACACTTTCCTCCTATCACAAAATTCTACATGTTTTTTACAAAAAAATCACAAAATTCGGAAACTGTTAATTAAAACATTTTACGTCTATTTTTTTATCATCTACCAAAATAGACGTAAATTTTTGTTCTCCCCAAACATTAATACACATCTCTTTTAGAGAGGGGACATAATTTACAACAATTTTGTCTTTATTTCCTAGATATTTATTTATAGAATTCAATAAAGGTCTGCTTGAAATAACATTTTTAATTTCAAAAAATGAAATAATTTTGTTATCAATCATTGCACATACAAAATATGTTACACAATTTGAAGATT
The DNA here is from genome assembly GCA_944390625.1 of uncultured Clostridia bacterium. Classification (GTDB taxonomy): domain Bacteria; phylum Bacillota; class Clostridia; order TANB77; family CAG-508; genus CAG-269. The sequence continues at coordinate 2,398 of CALXRH010000010.1, read as the reverse complement.
TTTCTTTTATTTCGTCAAGTATTTGTTTATTTATTTGCCCTTTTGTAACAATACCTAAAATATACTCAAAATTTTTATCTATTTGATAATATTTTTTAAGAGGAAACTCTTTTATTACGTCTATACAAAAATCCAATATTTCCATATTTTGCCTCCTATGACAATAATTATATCATATAGACAAAGTTTTGTCAAGACATTTTTGTTTTTTAATTAAAAACTTTCCCAATTTCCATAAGACCAAGTTCCCAATTTTTTTCCACAACGTTTACAATATTTTGAATACTCTACTACATAACATTCTTCTTTGTAAAAGTCTCTATCTTCCAATTCTTTTGAACCACAGTACATACAAGCAATAGGCTCTAAAGTATCTTTATCAATATATCCTGCCTTTGATAATTTATTATATAATTCTTCTATTGATGTCCCAATAAATATATTTTGTAATTTGTCTTTCTTAATATATTCCCAAGTTTTTATATATTGTTCATATTCAGTAGAAGACATTCCTGTCTCTTTTAGAACTTGTTGCTTTATTGCTTGAAGATTAATTTGGACGTCACATATTTCTTCAAAAAAATTATTTAAGTTATCTTTAATATCTTTTTTTAAAAATTTATTTCTATTTATTTTGCAACAAGCCTGTGCTAGTTCAGTACATTCTTCTGCTAATGTAGTATATAATAAATCTCCTTGTTTTTCAACTATCTTATCAATCAATTTTTTGTCTAACATATTAATACCATCCCTTTTGTTGTGAATGTGCCCAAGCTTTTGATGGACTTCCATATCTACTTTTAATGTATTTTAAGCCCCATCTAATCTGTGTTTTACCATTTGTGTAATAGTCTGCACCTTCTGATGCCATTTTTGATGCTGGGAGGCTTTGTGGAATACCGTGGGCTCCTGAACTACTATTATGAGCATTTGGGTTCCATCCACTTTCTCTATTCCATAATTTTACTAAACAATTAAAGTCATTTTCTGTCCACCCATAGGTATTTAAACACAAGTCTTTTGCATAAGCTTGATATTCTGCCTTGGTTCCAGAAGATTTTTGTGTTGAAGACTGTCTTATTGTAGAACTACCTCTTGATGTAATTTGTACTTTTTTCTTTTTTTCTGCTTCTTCCTTTTGTTTAGCAAGTTTTATCGCTTCTTGTTTTTTTCTTTCTTCTTCTTCTTTTTTCTTTTTCTCTTCTGCCTCTTTCTTTCGTTGCTCTTTTATGTCATCTGGAATCGGAATATTTTGACTTAAATCTACTTTGCCATTTTTTAAATCTTCTATTAATTTATCTTTTTCTTCATTTTGTATCATATATATAGTTTGTTGAGAAATGTCTTCATATCTTTGTGCTTCTCTTTGTACCTTCTGGTGTTTGAATAAACAAACAATAGATATAATAAAACAAGTTATAATAAAACATCTATAACAGATTTTCAGCACCCCTTTTTTTAATTCTTTCTTTCTATTTTTCCTCTTCATATATAAAATACTTCCTTTCTTTAATAAATTAACCTAGCTCTTTATAGAGCCAATATAAAAACAAAACGTAAGAAGTCAGAAATTCATATAAATTCATTTATTGTTCATAGATTTTATAAACAAATATTTGAATTTTCTTTTAATTAAATTTTTCTAATTTTCCAGTACTATATAACTAATCACTTATAGCAAAACGTATCGTGTATAGCAAGTAATGAGTTGAATACGAGTGTTGACCAATAAAGATATGCAGATTGTGAGTGACGAACTATACTAAGCATATAACGTATGGCAACACCTAATCAGAGCAAAACAGCCTACAACGACTATCCCCTGCATTGTATACAACACATTTGTTGTTGATATGTATTACTTTCATCTTTTTTAAATTAATAACTTAAAGCTATTAATACAAGTGATTTTAGTCTAAATATAAAGATATACTAAATATAAAGACAATTATTATAAAACTTCTTTGTGTTCTTATTCTATATTAGCTCTATAAAGAGCTAGGTTGTCAAAATTATTCTTCTGTTGTGCTATATCTTGCAATTAAATTATCAATAGTTTCATTTAAACTAAACTTTGGTGTAAATTCAAAATCTTGTATTGCACATTTTTCAATAGCTTTTGATTGTAATCTAGCTTTTTCTGAATATTCTTCATAAAGTGCATTTAGCTCATGCTTATTAAATGTAAGTTCCTTATCTACAGATACTTTTGCTTTTAAGTCTACTCTACCATTATCTGCATTTATTGTAGTGATAACTTTTTCACTATTTTGTGTAGGAACTTTATCATTTAATTTTTTAAGTTCTCCAATAACACTTAATAAATTAATTCCTAGACCACCATATCTAGACTTTCCTGATTCTCCATAAGCAATATTTTCTTTCTTTGCGAAATCAA
>CALXRH010000009.1 GCA_944390625.1 uncultured Clostridia bacterium | reverse complement strand
TTTCTTCTAATACCGCTGCTTCTGTTTTTTCCTTTGCCTCCTGTGCTCTATTCAGAATACCATTCTGCCCTGTTAACATACTTATTGATATCCCAGCTAAAATTAGCAAAACAATTATAGTTACCACCAAAGCAATCAAAGTGATCCCTTTATAATTTTTTAATTCATATTTTTTCATATGTAACCTCCTAATAAAAATCTACACTTCACCTTACATAAAATCGTAAAATTTTGCCGTACACACCTTTGTGCAGTGCAAAAAGTCTTAACGTGTATTCCCAATACACATTGTAGCATAAAAAATATTGTAAAATCAAGAGGTGTTTTAAAATTTTTATATTTTTTATTTGGAGGGCAAATGAAAAAATTTAATGATTGCCGTAATGTAATTGGCAATACCATAAAAAAATACCGTGAATTAAGGAATTTAACCAAAACCGAATTATCACACAAATTAGAATTACTTGGTATCGAACTAGACCGATTCGAACTTTATAAAATCGAAACAGCGAAAACTTCTGTTAAAGATTTTGAACTTATCGGTTTATGCATCGTTTTAGATATTGATTTTGAGGAATTAAAAAAAATTGTTGAAAATTATGGCTAACAATACGAAAAAGTAGCAAGTTCATTTTTCCAAAAGAAACCTGCTACTTTTTAGTTTTTTTCTTAAAAGATATTTTTTTAGGCTGCGTCACCAAAACTACTCCGTCCCCAAAAATAGCAAAGATATATTTTCTGCCGTTTTTAGTCCATCCATCGCAGCTGACATAATCCCTCCGGCATATCCTGCGCCTTCTCCAGCAGGATAAAGTCCTTTTATTTTACTTTCTCCTTTTTCTCCTCTTAGTATTCTAACAGGTGAAGAGGTTCTTGTTTCTACAGCTGCTAATATGGCATCCTTACTAGCAAATCCTTTTATTTTCTTATCAAAGTAAGGAAATGCTTCTTTTAAAGCTTTTACCATAAAATCTGGTAAGATTTCTTGTAAATTGGCTAATTCATATTCTCCTTTAAATATAGGTGCCACATTTTCCCATTCTTTTGACTTCTGATTTTTCATAAAATCACCTAAAAGCTGAACTGGAATTTTTCCATTTCCGGCTATATAAGCCTTTTTTTCTAATTCTTGTTGAAAGGCTAATCCGCCAAATAGTTCATTTTTGAAATCTTCTGGTTTTACCGTTACCACAATGGCAGAGTTGGCATTTTGGGTATCTCTTTTAAAATTGCTCATTCCATTGATTGCTAGATGTCCTTTTTCGGATGAACTATTTACTACATATCCTCCTGGACACATACAAAAGGAATATACCCCTCTCCCACAACTCGTATGAAAGGTTAATTTATAGGAGGCTGGTGGAAGCTTATTTTGAAAAGCACCATATTGTGCTAAATTAATCATTTCTTGTGTGTGTTGAACTCTTACCCCTACCGCAAATGGCTTTGGCTCCATTGGAATATTATTTTGCTCTAACATTTTAAAGGTGTCTCTTGCACTATGCCCAATTGCTAACACAAGTATTTCAACATCCATCGTTTCTTTATGGTTGATTTCAATTGATTTTAAGCAAGAATTTTCAATGGTTAAATTGGTTAAGCAAGCATGATATCGTATTTCTCCACCCATTTCTATAATTTTATTTCTTAAATTTTTAATGACCATTCTTAATAAGTCTGTTCCAATGTGCGGTTTATTTAAGTATAAAATTTCTTCTGGTGCTCCTGCTTCTACAAATATTTCTAGAACTTTTTTGTTTCTAAACTTCTTATCTTTAACAGAAGTATTTAATTTACCATCTGAAAAAGTTCCTGATCCCCCTTCTCCGAATTGTACATTTGATTCTGGGTCCAATATGCCTTCCTTCCAAAATCTTTCTACTGTTTTTACTCTATTTTCAACACTTTCTCCTCTTTCTAAAATCAAAGGCTTGTAGCCATATTTTGCAAGCATATATGCTGTAAATAGTCCTGCTGGACCAGATCCAACAATAACGGGTCTATGCTTCAGTTTTTTTGGTTCTGTTATAGGGAACACATACTCTTCCTTTGGCGTTTTAAAAATGTCTTTGGATTTATTTTTCTTTAAAATTTTATTTTCATTTCGTACGTTTACATCGATTTCATAGCAAGCATAAATTCTACTTTTATCTCTAGCATCAATCGATTTTTTGACTATCTTATAATTTTCAATTTGTGATTTATCTATTTTTAGTTTGCTGGCACATTGTTCCATTATCTTTTCATGACTAATATCTTCTATCTTAATATCGATTTGTCTTAATCTAATCATATATCTCTCCTTTATCTTTCCTTTGACAATTGGTGCTTAGTCTTAATTGGTACCAGCAATCATTCCCGTAACCCAAGCCCATTCTAAATTATAGCCTCCACAATCTCCGTCTACATCTAAAAGTTCTCCGATAAGATAGAGTCCAGCTACTTTTTTGGATTCCATGGTTTGGCTGCTTATTTCATCTAAAGGTATTCCCCCTGAACATATTTGTGCTTGTTCAAAAGAGTTGGTCCCTGTTATAGAAAACGAAAATGCTATGATATTTTTAGCTAAATTTTCTCTTTTTGACTCTTCTAACTCTTTCCATTTTAATTGACCACTAATTTTTGCTCTTTTTAATAATATTTTAACTAATTTATCATTTAAAACCCCTTCTAATAGTTCGGCTATGGTTCTATTTTTTAGTATTTTGTCACGATGATTCACCCAAACTAAAAATTCATCTTGTGTTTTTATATCTAATCCTTCTAAAAAATTAATTTCTACCCTTTCTTGTTTCTTTTTTTCTAACCCTCTTGCCACTCTTCCACTTAGATTAAAAACACAAATACCACTAATTCCATAATCGGTTAGTTGAATTTCTCCTTTTTCTTGTGCTATTTTTTGATTGTTTTCATATAAGGTTATCGATACATCTGCACGAATACCTTTCCATTCTTTGAAAAATGGTTCAGCTCCTCTTAGTTGAACTAGTGCCGGCAAAGGCTTTACAATAGAATGATTCATTTTTTTACATATTTCATATCCAAAACCAGTTGAGCCAGTTTTTGGGGATGCTTTTGAACCAGTTGCTAAAATTACTCGATCGGAAATTATTTTGTCCCTGTCTTTGCAATAAATCTCAAATTTATCGTTTATTTTTTTGATATCTGTTACCTCTTGGTTGGTATTTATCTGAATTTTTTCTTTTTCTGCTTCTAAAATAAGTGCCTTTTGCATACTAGATGCTTGGTTAGAAAAAGGGTAGTAATATCCATTTTTTATTTTCGCTTCTATTCCTATGCTTTTGAAAAATTCTAAAATCTTTTCTCGGTTGGTATCATTTAAAATGTTTTTTATTTTATCGAAATTAGAACTTCGGTAATGTACTAATGATTGGTCTTCATTCCAGAAATTACATCTTCCATTTCCAGTTGCAAGTAGTTTTTTACCACAAATATTGTTTTTTTCTAATAATATCACATCATTTCCCTGTCTTGCTGCAAATATAGCAGCAACTAAACCAGATGCTCCAGCTCCTATTACGGCTATTTTTTTCATATTTTATTTAAATCCTTTCTTCCTTTTTTAAAATCACATGCCATTTTTTGTTTTCTAATTATCATCCTTTAAATTTTTTTTTATTTTCTGGTAACAATATTCATATAAATGTTTATATCAAAAATTTGTGTACAAAAAATGCTTACAAGTACAGTTAAATAGACTATTTGCGACATTTTTCTTGCTATACTTTTTGTATACAAAAAAATAATCGAGGTGATTCTATATGTCTTTATCAGATGCAGTACGCAAACGTATACGTTATTATTTAGATCAAAACAAAATGTCTATATGGGCATTGTTTAAAGCTTCTGGCATACCACGTTCTACTTTATGTTCTTTTATGAATGGTACAACAGAACTTTTAAAGCTAGATACTTTATTACACATATGTGAAGGTTTTAATATAACTTTAATTGAATTTTTTAGTGACCCTATTTTTAATGAGGTTGAACAAGATTAAGGTAAAAACAAATATCTTTTCGAAATATTATCCATTTCGAAAAGATATTTTTTATATTTCTTTTGCTTGTACAATTACTCTTTGTTTATTATCATTGGTACAAGTAATAAGAGTAACTATTTTCTTACCATTAGTAAGCTGACTGGTACAACTTACATCTGATGGATCTACTGTATATTTATCGTAAACAGCATAGCGTAAAGTTCTTCCTGTTAAATCTGATATTTCTATAATATCTCCTACCACTAAATTTGGAACTTTGCTAAAAAATCTGGTATTTCTATAATTATGCCCTGCTATACATAAGTTTCCTACTTCATTTGGATTACTTCCCCAGAATTTACATACTGATACTTTTAATAAACTATCTGTTGTTTCTGATAATATAGGGTAATTAACATCAATTGATGGAATACTAATTGCTCCCACCGTTGTGTACTTGTTTCCATCTGATGCGGTATAAGTTCCTGTTAGTGTTGTTGATGCTCCATTTAATTCTGCATAGGTTTCACCATCGCTACTGCCGTTTAAAGCAATTAGCCAAACATCATCATCACTACTGATGGTGGTATTATCTTCTGTATTCATCCCTGCTAATATGGATTGTGAAATATCTTCATTTTTATTTCGATCATATTCTGCGTAAACGTAAAAGGAAAATAGTATAACTATTAATATGATGGAAATGATGAAGTTGAATTTATATACTTTCTTTTTCTTTTTCAATTCTGGCGTTACATATAATTTATCTGTAATAAGAATTTGATTCATATACTCCTCCTTATTTTTATTCCAGTACTATTATAACATCTTTTTTGCCAAATGAAAATAGTTTTCTAAAAAAAGTTTTCGCAAATCTTTTATTTTATTCTAGTACAAAACAGATTTGTGAGCCTTGCAAAATCCTCGATTGTAAGATTTTCAGCTCTAATATCTTCTTTTAAATTTAATTTTTTTAAGATGTCCAATCCTTCTTCTTTGTTTCTAAATACACCCGTATTTACCAGAGCATTTAATAATGTTTTCCTTCTTTGCATATAAGCACTTTTTATGATATTAAAAAACACTTTTGTATTTTCCACTTGCACAGCTGGCTTTTTTCTTAGCTTTAAATTGATAACTTCTGATGTAACTTCTGGCATTGGTATAAATGATGTATTTTCTACCTCTCTTATTTTTTGTGCCTCACAATAATAATATACAGTATAAGTTATGGCTCCGGTATTTTTTCCACTTGGGGTCTCTATTAGTCTATCAGCCACTTCTTTTTGTATCATTACAGTTATACTTTCTATTTCCAAATTACTTTCTAGTAATTTCATAATAATGGGTGTTGTGATATAATATGGTAGATTGGCAACAATTTTTATGTTTTTGATTTGTTTTGCTTCCTTTTCTTGTTTTATTAATTCTTTTAAATCAATTTTTAATACATCCTCATTTATTAATTCAATATTGTTATATGCTATAAATCTATCATTTAAAATTTGTATCATTTTTCGATCAAATTCTATACATATAACCTTTTTAGCTCTTTCAACAAGTAAAGCTGTCATACTTCCTAATCCTGGTCCTATTTCTATTACCAAATCTTCTTTTTCAATTTTTGCTCCATCTACAATGTCTTGTATAACACAATCATCAATTAGAAAATTTTGACCAAGACTTTTGTTGGCTTTTATTTTATATTTTTTCATTAAAAACTTTGTTTCTTCTAATACATTCATATGGTTACCTCTTTTTTATTTTACTCTAAAAAACACAAAATAGCAAGTATCTAGCAAGAATAAACTTTCTTAAAATACTATGTCTTATTATTAAATTTGATTTCTACCCCTTTCCAATGCTTCAACTTATACTTATTCTCATGCAAGTAAACTTCTATCACATCAAACCTAACAAAACATTTTTCTAGTTTATTTTTATGCACATAATATCTTGCACTTTGATAAATATGCTTTTGTTTACAGCTATTTACTGCATCAATTGGTCTTCCATAACATAAATTACTCCTTGTTTTGACTTCTAAAAAAACATATTCTGCTTTATTTTTTGCTACAATATCAATTTCTCCTTGTTTACAAATAAAATTTCTTTCCAAAATCTCATAACCGATTTGTTGCAAATACTTACAACTAATCTCTTCTCCTAACTTTCCTAATTCTTTTTTATGGATAAAAATCACCTCTTATATATTGATTTCCTGGTACTTTTTTGATTTTTCCTTCTAATTCTAGCATGGTTAATTTAGGGATTATTTCTTTTAAATTCATATGACTAAGTCGTGCAATATCATTGATATCGATTGGTTTTTCAGTTATCCACTGAAAAATATCTCTATATTGACTTGAAATTTCCTCTCTTTTCTGAGCCTGCTTAAAATCTTTTTGTATTTTTTTCGTTTTGTGTAAAAATTCATAGTTACAAGTAATGTCTTTTGGTGAAGTAACTAGTTTTGCAAAATCTTTTATCAAATTATTGGTTCCTTTACTTTTAGGATAATCCAAACTTCCTGGAATGCAAAAAACATCTCTGTTTTGCATTTTAGCCATTTTTGCTGTAACACTAGTTCCGCTTCTATAAGCCGCTTCTACAACCAAAATTGCAATCGATAAACCACTTACAATACGATTTCTTTGTAAAAATTTATTAGAATCTGCCTTTTCCTCTGGTAGATATTCTGTAATTACTGTACCCCCTCCCTGGATAATTTCTTTATATAAATTAAGATTTTCTTTTGGATAAATATTTTTCAAGCCACAAGGAAGTACAGCAATGGTTCTTCCTCCTAATTGAATTGCTTGTCTATGTGCAATGGTATCCATTCCTTTTGCCATACCACTTACAATGGTTAAATCATACTGAATCAGTTCTTCTACAAAAATTTGGCACCACTTTTCTCCATATTGTGTACAATTTCTCGAACCTACCACTGCTAAACAATGTGTATTTAAATTTTCTAAATTTCCTTCTACATAAAGCTTTTTTGGTGCATTGGCAATTTGCTTTAGCTTTTTGGGATAAAAATTACTTTCTAAATCTATTACGATACAATCACTCCTTTTGAAAAGAATTAGAACTTCTTTTCCAATATTTTCTATCTAAATTTCTATATTGAATGGCTTCTGCAATATGTTCTGATTGAATTTGTTCTTTTCCATCTAAATCGGCTATGGTTCTTGCTACTTTTAAAATTCTTCCATAAGCTCTACCACTTAGATCTAATCTTTCAAAAGCCATTCTTAAAACTTCTTTTGCTTGTACATCCAGCTCACAAAATTGGTCCAGTAAGCCAGGGGTTAACTCACTATTGGCATAAATATTTAGTTTTTTATATCTTTCTAATTGAATTTTTCTTGCTCGATTTACTCTTTTTCTAATTTCACAAGAATTTTCTTGCCTATTTTTAGAACTTATTTTGTTATAGGCAACTGGCTTTACTTCTATATGCAAATCAATTCGATCTAAAAGTGGTCCGACTAATTTGCCCCATATACTTCAAAATAGCCTGTTCAGAACATTTACATCGATGGTTATCACATCCATAGTAACCACAAGGGCAAGGGTTCATACTAGCAATTAGCATAAAATTAGATGGATAGGTAATGGTCGAATTTACTCTGCTTATGGTTACTTTTCTATCCTCTAATGGTCCTCTTAAAACTTCTAGTGTACTCTTTTTAAATTCTGGTAATTCATCTAAAAACAAAATTCCAAAATGTGCCAAACTAATTTCTCCCGGTCTTGGAATTCTTCCTCCTCCTATCATGGCAACCGGAGAAATGGTATGATGTGGTCTTCGAAATGGTCTTACCTTGATTAATCCGTTTTCCTCTTTCTAATTCTCCCGAAACACTATGAATTTTAGTTATTTCCAATGCCTCTTCAAAACTTAAATCTGGCAAAATTGTAATGAGTCTCTCGGAAAGCATCGTCTTTCCTGAACCAGGACTCCCGAATTAAAAGACAATTATGTGAACCGAGCTGCTGCTATTTCTAATGCCCTTTTTACCGTTTCTTGTCCTTTTACTTCTGAAAAATCGATAAAAGGTTCTTTTGGATGATTTTCATTTATTTCTTCTGTAAAGATTGGTTTATAAATTTTGCGTTCTCCTCTAATATAATCTATTACGTCTTTTAAATTCTCTACTGCAATAATTTCTAATTCTTTTATAATACTTGCTTCTGCCGCATTTTCTTTTGGCAGTACCACTCGCCTTATTCCCAAATGAATTGCTTCGATACAGATTGGTAAAACTCCATTCATCCCATTTATTTTTCCATCCAAAGAAAGTTCCCCTAAAAAAATGGTACTTTCAAAATTTTTTAATTTTGTCCAATTTATCTCTCCCATTGCCTTTAAAATTCCGATAGCAATCGGTAAATCAAAAAAAGTTCCTTCTTTTCTTTTATCAGCTGGTGCTAAATTTACTACGATTTTTCTGCTTGGAAATGGTATCCCAGAATTTTTAATGGCTGTGCGCACTCTTTCTTTTGCTTCTTTTACTCTAATATCTGGCAATCCTACCATATCAAAACTTGGCAGACCACCACAAACATCAATCTGAATTTCTACTAAATAACCATTTACGCCGTCTAAAGCCATGGTTTTAACTATTGACAACAATTATTTCAACCTCCTTAAAAAAATTAAATCCTACTTTATTTTAAAATTTCTTGATTTTTACGCTTAATTACTATAAAATACTTATAAAAAATAAAAAGTGGTGATTACATGAATCAAAAGAATAAAAAATTAGCTAAAAAAGTTAAAAATAAAATCCAAAAATCGAAAACAGATGATAAAATAGCAAAACTAAAAAATAATTTAAATGCCGAAAATGTAGTTTCTACTAAGAAATTAAAAATGTTTTTAGTCTTTTCTTTTATCATTTTTATGGTTCTGATTGGAAGATTATTTTATTTACAAGTGATTGATGGTTCTTATTTGGCAAGTTTGGCGACTCGTCAACAAACGACCAGTGAAGAAATCAGTAGTAAAAGAGGAAATATTTATGATGCAACAGGGGCTTCCCTTGCTATTAGTGAAACGGTTGATACGATTTCCATCAATCCTTCCCAAATCAAAGGTAAAACAGACGAAAAAACTGCTGAGCTAAAAGAAACAGTTGCAAAAGGCTTGTCCGAAATATTTGAATTAGATTATAATGAGACTTTGGAAAAAGTAAATCGAACAACCTCTTCTTCTGTAACAATTGCTAAAAAAGTAGAAGAAGATAAAGTAAATGAGCTAAAAGATTGGATGGAAGAAAATAAAATTTCTTCTGGAATTAATATAGATGAAGATACAAAAAGATATTATCCATATGGTTCTTTGCTTTCACAAGTAATTGGGTCATGTGGGACGGACAATCAGGGATTATCTGGAATTGAATATTCTTATGAATCTATTTTAAAAGGTACTTCTGGTGAAGTTGTAACATCCACAGATGCCTCTCAAAGCGAAATTCCAAATTCACAACAATCTTTTATTCCAGCTGAAAATGGGTATAATTTAACACTTACCGTTGACATTAATATCCAATCCATTGTAGAAAAATATTTAAAACAAGCTGTTGAAGAAAATTCTTGTTCCAAAGGTGGAAATTGTATTGTTATGAACCCTCAAACAGGCGATATTTTAGCTATGGCATCTTATCCGAATTATGATTTAAATGATCCTTATACACCAACTTCTTATTATGCCAATGATTGGGACTCACTTTCTAGTGATGAACAGTTGAACCGAATTCTTGAAATGTGGCGTGTACGTTCTGTTTCCGAGACCTATGAACCAGGTTCTGTTTTCAAACTAATAACGGCTGCTGTTGCCTTAGAAGAAAACATTACTGAAACTGATGTATCCAATGATTTTTATTGTAATGGCTATGAAGATATAAATGGCACCATCATTCGATGTTGGGTAAATCAAGCTCCTTATTATAGAACTCATGAAAGCCAAAGTTTAAGAGAAGCTTTAATGAACTCTTGTAATCCTTCTTTTATGCAATTAGCAAAAAGAATCGGTGCTCCTACTTTATATAAATACTATAATGCCTTTGGCTTTTTTGATAAAACCAATGTTGGTTTATCTGGTGAAGCTACTGGAATATTTTATGATTTAGATGATGTTAACTCTGTAGAGCTTGCCACTATGTCATTTGGTCAAAGATTTACCATTACACCTTTACAAATGTGTACAGCTATTTCTGCTATTGCAAACAATGGGTATCTGGTTCAACCAAAAATTGTGAAATCTATGACCAATACCGATACAGGAGAAGTTATTGAAAGCGAATCAACTGTTGTTAGACAAGTTGTCTCTTCTCAAACCGCAAATTCTATAAAATCTATGATGCAATCTGTTGTAACAGATGGAACTGGTAAAAATGCGCAAGTGCAAGGGTATTCAATTGGTGGTAAATCCGGAACTTCTGAACCCATTTCTGGAGATGAGAATGCAGGTTATGTTACTTCTTTTGCCGCAATTTCACCGATTGAAAATACACAAGTTGTTATTTTAGTTACCCTTTATGATCCAAATGGTGATAGTCACCAAGGTGGTCAAACAGCTGCTCCTGTTGTTTCTAATATTCTTTCTGAAGTATTACCTTACATGGGTATTCAGCCTGATCAAAATTAATGTTATGATGATTGATAAAGAAATATAAAAAAGATGGCATGTAAAATAGTTGCCATCTTTTTTTATTCTCTTTAAAACATTTTTTAAATTTTATATTTTTCTTTGTATTCTTCTAATGCTATAGCAACTTGATCTGGGCAAGATGTCCCTTTATTTCCACATGGTATTCCTTTTAACATTTGAATTACTTCATCGATCTTTTTTCCTTTCATGAGTTTTGCTACCCCTAATGTGTTTCCTGGACATCCGCCTACAATTTTTAAGTCTTTTACAATACCTCCATCTATTTCAAATATCATTTGCATAGAACATACTCCTCTTGGTGTATAGATATATTTCATATCGAAACCTCCTTTTCTTTTAGCATGATTATAATAAATTTTTTATGATAAATCAATATCTATTTTTATACCAAGATTTATATATCTCTAAGGTTTATATCAATCCAGCCCTTCCTTTCTTTCTTAATTTTTTTATAATTTTTGATTTTTACAAAAAATAGATTTCAATATTTTTATCTTATGTACTTACTAGTTTTTAACATAGAAAGTCTTATGTTTTTGTTTTTCGTCTCGTTTTGTTTATTTTATTCAAGTTGTAATTTGTTTTTTCATATTTATTTGGAAATATTCATATCTTAGATTATCGACCTCCTATTTTCAGTTTCTAACTTTTGAATTTTTAGTAAAATGAAAAAATTAGAATTAAATTTTGAATGAGTTATAACTCTTTTGAATTTGTAATATTTCTTTATGTATGCATCCATAAAAATATTACAAGTAAAAATTATATAATTAATGATTAAAGTATAATTCCATTTTCTTCGTTTGTCAATATTTTTTCTTCATTTTATGCTAACTTTTCATCGCAAAATTCGACATTTTTAGACAATTGTTATTTTACATGATTCATTTTATCTTTTTTACTTTGAAGTGTTACATTTTTTTCACAAAATTTTCACAAATGTATTGTATGATAAAGAAGAAATGATTTATAATATAAAAAATTGGAGGTTATTATTATGAATGAAAATGAATTTAAAAATGTAATCAGTCCTTCTAAATCTTATCATTCTACTTCCTTAGGGAAAAGTATTGCCTTGCCATTTATTAGTGGTGTTTTAGGATGTACGTTAGTGCTTGGAACCTGTTTTGGCGTTCCTAGTATAAAAGAAAAAATTTTGGGATCAACTGGCGGTTCTTCGTCAACTTCGAATAGTTCTTCTGCTGGTTCTGGAATCGTTAATACGGATTTAGTATCTCTTAATAATTATTCTGATACGGCTATTTATGCAGCTGGTAAAATTTTACCTTCTATTGTCGGTATTTCGATTTCTTATAAGGTAACATCTTCTTCGCCATATTTTAGTATGTTTGGTGGTTCTGTATCATCAGAGGCAACCGCTTCTGGTTCTGGAATCATTATAAGTGAAGATGGCTATATTGTTACCAATAACCATGTTGTAGACTCTTCATCATCATCCACTTATTATGATATTTCAGAGGCAACTTCTATCAAAGTTACTTTATATGGAGATGACACCCAGTATGATGCCACCATCGTAGGAAAAGATTCGCAAACCGATTTAGCAGTTCTTAAAATTGATAAAACCGATTTAACACCTGCAGAATTTGCTGATTCTGATACCGTGCAAGTAGGAGAATTTGCTATGGCAGTTGGAAATCCTTTGGATTTAGGAACTACCATTACTTGTGGCGTAGTAAGTGCTGTAAATAGAGAAGTTCAAGACTCTGAAGGTGGAACAACTTATACTTGTATCCAAACAGATGCTGCTATCAATTCTGGAAATAGTGGTGGTGCTTTGGTAAATAGTCAAGGGCAAGTCATTGGTATTAATACACTAAAAGTAACTAGTACAGGTGTAGAAGGAATTGGCTTTGCTATTCCAATCAATTCAACCACTGATATTATTGATCAATTAATCACATATAATACAGTAAAAAGGCCTTATATCGGTATTTCCGGAAGAGATTTAGATGCTTCTACTGCCGAGCGATATAATCTAGTAGAAGGTGTGTATGTTGTTTCTGTGGAAGAATATTCAGCAGCCGAAAAAGCAGGTTTACAAATAGGAGATGTTATTATCCAAGCAGATGGTCAATCCATTACTACTATGGATCAATTAAATGAAATTAAAAATAAACATTCGATTGGTGATACCATGACTTTAAAAATTAATCGTGAAGGGCAAGAAAAAGAAATTTCACTAACTTTAGGTGAACAAAATTCTAATTAAAATTTTTAATCCTTTTTTCACATTCTATTCACAAAAAGGACAAAAACATATAGTATAGTATAGATAAGTTAATTGAAACAAGCAATTAGCTTAAAGAAAAAAACATCCCCTTTTATTTTCAAAATAGAGAAGTACCCGCTTCTCTATTTTTTCGTATTTTACCTAAATATTACTACATCCATTTCACTTGTAAATTCATTATTTCCATAGGGATATATAACATATAAATAACCATTTTCCCCAATAAAAAATTGCTCTGCATTTTCTATTTTATAAAAATCGGAATTAACATCCCTTACATTCACATTATAACCTAATTCGGCTAATTTTATATTTTGTTCTTGTGAACTATTTACTTCTTCTGCGATTTTTTGGTTGGCAAGATTGCTATCAATTGCTTTGTCTTCTAAAATCTCTGCTATCGTTATTTCTTTATTTTCTTCTAAATTATAATTATAAGTTTGCAATAAGATTCTTTCACTTGTATCGCCTTCTTTTAATTCTGATAATATTACCAAAGATAAGATATTTCCTTTTAAATAGGCTTTATATTTTACATTATAAAGTATGGATTCATTTTCTGTAGAGTTTGTTACACTTTCAGACTTATCTAAAAACAAAGATTTAATTTGTTGATTCATTTGTCTTGCTAAGTCTGTATTTATATTAAAATATGGTATTTTTAAGTCTAATGTATAATGTTCGGTTTGTTCTTGGGTGTTATAGGCTAATAATATAATATTTTCTTCTTCTTTTATCTTCTCTATTCTTCCAGGATATTCTTCTACTATCTTTAAGCTATTGTCAAAAATATTTAAAAAATTTTCTTTTAGATTTTTATATTCTTCATCTTCCTCTTCATTGGTTATTCCAAATATTACCCCTAGTTTTTCATCTTTAAAAAATTGCATGTAAACAGATATTCCAATTGATAGAATGCAAATAATAATAATCACCACAAAAATGATATGTCTTACACCCAATTTTTCTTTTTCGATAACAGGTCTCATAAAATACTTCCTTCCTCTTTCCTTTCTATTTCTTCTCTTTTATCTTTTTTAAAGATTTTATGAAAAATTTCTATAATTTTGACTCTTATTTTTTGATACCACCTTAAATCTTTATATAAAATTGGCAAGATAGAAGCTTCATCTTCTAATTTTTCTTGTTCAATATTTTGCTCCTCATTTTTTGGCTCTTCCTTTTTTAATTCTTCTTGTGGCTCTAAATTAGTTATTTCTTCTATTTCTTCATCCCAGTATTTTAAAGCAATCCAAGATAAAATTGAAAAAGTTTCTGGTTGTAAATTTTGTTCTTCTAACGGTATTTCCTTAGATATTTGAGGCTTATATTCTGGATTTGCTTTTAATTTTAAAACTTCTAACATTTCTATCGGAAGTGCCTCTAGTTTTTTTTCATCATCAATTAATTTTAAAATTTCTACTACTTCTGAATAAGCATTTTTATTTTCTTCCATTGTTTCTCTCACTTTCTTTTTTCTATTGAAATTTATTTCACAGAAAAATCTTATTTTTTACCATTTGCCTTGTTTTTCATAAAAAAGTTTTGTCTTACGTATTCATACAAAATAACTCCTGTTGCAACAGACGCATTTAAACTCTCTGTTTTCCCTAACATTGGAATGGTTACTTTTTGGTCTGCTATCTCTAACACTTTTTTGGAAACTCCATTTGCTTCATTTCCAATTACAATGACTTTTCTTTTTAGTGTTAAATCATAAATGGATTGTTTGGTATCTAACGATGTTACCAGGATACTATATTTATTTTCTTGACACGCCTTTAGCATTTGGACAAAATTTTCACATTCTACCAATCTTACTCTAAATATAGCTCCCATCGTAGAGCGTATTACTTTAGAATTATAAGGATCTGCTGTACCTTTCGATAGAAGAATTTGTTTTAGCCCGATACTATCAGCTGTTCTAATAATGGTACCTAAATTGCCTGGGTCTTGTATGTCATCTAGAGCAAGTATGATGTCTTGTGAATAATCGATTTGTACCTTTTCTGATTTCTTTTGGATAACCGCTAATATTCCTTGTGGATTTTCTACTTCTGATATCCATTTAAAAATAGAATTCGGCACTTGTATAAATTCGTTGGTTTGTAATCCATTTTTTAAATGTTTTTCGATTAATCCTGTCTCTTTCATTTCCTCATTTATGACAATGTGTTTGATGTCTGCTTTTTCTTCTATAGCTTCTTTTACTAATTTTACACCCTCTACTAGATACTGACCATATTCATTTCTGTACTTTTTTTCTTTTAGTTTGCAGATTTGTTTGATGAGTGGATTTTCTTTACTTGTTATAACTTGCATATTCCCTCCAACGGAAAAGGAAATTTATTTCTTTCCCAATTTTTCAAAATTATTTTTTATCGAAATAATTACTTATTTCTTGTAAATCTTCAAAATTATGCTGTCTTAAGATTTCATAAGTAATAATAGCAACTGAATTGGATAGGTTTAATGACCTGAGTGTTGGAAGCATTGGTATTCTGATGGTTTTTGTATTTAAGTATTTTTGTAATAACCATTCTGGCAATCCCTTAGTTTCTTTTCCATATAACACAAATACTTCTTTCATTTGAGAATAATCTATATCGGTATATTTTGTTTTTCCTTTTGTTGTTGCAAAAAACATATTATTTTCTTCTGGTCTGTATTGTGCTAAAAAATCTTCTAGTGAAGCATGTTCTTCTATCTCTAGCTTGTCCCAATAATCCAATCCTGCTCTTCTTATGGATTTTTCATCTAGCTTAAAACCTAGTGGATGTACTAAATGCAGTTTAGCACCTGTTATCGCACAAGTTCTTGCAATGTTTCCTGTATTTTGTGGTATTTCTGGTTCTACCATTACGATATTTAGTTTCAATTTATTCCTTCTTTCTGGAGCCATTGGGACCTAAGGCTTTTTGGTTCCTAATTTTGTTCGTCCTCTAATTTTAGTACCGATAAAAATGCTTCTTGTGGCATTTCTACTTTTCCAATTTGTCTCATTCTGGCTTTTCCACGTTTTTGTTTTTCTAGTAACTTTTTCTTTCTAGTAATATCTCCCCCATAACATTTGGCTAATACGTCTTTTCTAAGTGCTGAAATGGTCTCTCTTGCAATAACAGTTCCTCCTACTACAGCTTGTAATGGAATGGTAAATAAATGTCTTGGAATTACCGTCTTTAGCTTTTCTACCATTTTTCTGCCTCTGGTATAGGCCATATCTTTGTGAACAATAAAGGAAAGGGCATCTACCGGCTCTCCATTGACATGAATATCTAGTTTTACAAGTTTTGCTTCTTTATATTCTTTGAATTCATAGTCAAAAGAAGCATAGCCTTTTGTT
Organism: uncultured Clostridia bacterium; assembly: GCA_944390625.1. Classification (GTDB taxonomy): domain Bacteria; phylum Bacillota; class Clostridia; order TANB77; family CAG-508; genus CAG-269. The sequence goes on along the minus strand of CALXRH010000009.1, from coordinate 6,095 downwards.
TTGGATTTTAAATTATCAAAAAAGTCATAAATGATTTCATTTAATGGCATTTCATATATTAAATTGACTCTGTTCTCGTCTAAATATTTCATGTCTAGGTAGGTCCCACGTCTGTTCTGGCACATTTCCATAATACCACCTACATAGTCTTTTGGTGTTAAAATATTGGCTGTAACAATTGGTTCTTCTATATAAGCAATCTCTCCTTGTGGTGGTAAGTCTCCCGGGTTATAAATTTCTAAAACTTCTCCATTTGTTTTGTGAACTTGATAAATTACAGATGGTGCTGTGGTAATTAACCCTAAATCAAATTCTCGATCTAATCTTTCTTCTATAATTTCTAAATGTAGAAGTCCTAAAAAACCACATCGGAAGCCATAACCTAATGCTGCAGATGTTTCTTGTTCATATTCTAAGGAAGCATCATTTAATTTCAGTTTTTCTAAAGCTAGCTTTAATGCCTCAAATTGACTTCCATCAATTGGATAGATGCCACAATATACCATCGGTTGTACTTTTTTATACCCTTTTAATGGCTCATCTGCTAGGTCATTTTTTAAGGTAATAGTATCTCCTACATGAATTTCTGATAAACTTTTGATACTTGCTGCAATATATCCTACTTCTCCTGCCTTTAATTCATTAGATGCAATGTAAGAGCCTGGTGCAAAATACCCCACTTCTGTTACGGCAAATACTTTATTTGCCTGCATAAGTAAAATTTCGTCTCCAACTTTTACTTCTCCATCCATTACTCTTATATAGGCTACTGCACCTTTGTAATTATCGTAATAAGAATCAAAAATTAAACATTTAGTTTTGGCTGCTTCATCTCCTTTTGGCGCTGGCAAATCTGTTACGATTTTTTCTAATACTTGCTCTACATTTAATCCTGTTTTAGCCGAAATACATGGGCAGCCTTCTGCTGGTATTCCTATGATATCTTCGATTTCTTTTTGTGTTTCCTCTGGTCTTGCACTTGGCAAATCTATTTTATTGATAACTGGTAAAATTTCTAGATTATTGTCAATTGCTAAATAGACATTGGCAAGTGTTTGTGCTTCTACTCCTTGGGTACTATCTACAATTAAAATGGCTCCATCACATGCAGCTAAACTTCTTGATACTTCGTAATTAAAGTCTACATGACCTGGCGTATCGATTAAGTTAAATGTGTATTCATTTCCGTCTTTTGCCCTGTATTTCATTCTAACTGATTGTGCTTTTATGGTAATTCCTCTTTCACGCTCTATTTCCATATTGTCTAAAATTTGTTCTTCCATTTCTCTTTTGGATAAGGCACCAGTTAATTCAATGAGTCTATCAGCTAGTGTAGATTTTCCATGGTCGATATGGGCAATGATACTAAAATTTCTTATATATTTTTGGTATTCGTTCATATTTCCTCCGATTTTTTGCTTTCTATATTTTAACATATATTTTGATAAACCTCAAGGTATTTTATTGCTATTTTTTCCTCCGTCCCCAAAAATATGCTCTTTAATAGTTTTCTAAGCCTCCATATAAATTATATACATTACTATATCCTAATTGTTTTAATTTTTTATAAGCTTTGGTACTTCTAAAGCCACTACTACAATAGACCACAATTACTTGTTCTTTGTTAGGTACTATATTGGTAAAACTTTCATTTATTTCATATTCAGGTATATTAATGCTTCCCTTTATAGGATTTTCTTTATGTTCTCTTATACTTCTTACATCTACTATTTCTGCTCCTTCTAATTGTTTTGTTTTTAAGTCTTCTAAGGTTATATCATAATCTTCCATATACCTGAAAAGTCGCTTTTTCAATTTATAGGTTATTTCTTCTAACATTTTTTCCTCCTGATTCATATTCTTTTTTACTATTATATGTTTTTTTATTTTAGCTTGTTTTAGTTATGTCTATTTCTTTACATTATGTTTATCTAATTATGTCTCCTGTTTTTTCCACACTAGTTGTGGAAAATGTGGATAACTTTGTGAATAACTTTTAATTGTGCCTTTTCGGTTTTAAGTTATTCACAGTTTGTCTGTTGATAATTTGTGTATAGCCTATGTATTTTTTTCTGTTTTACTTTATGTATATCAATTTATTATTTTATTGTTTTAAAAAAACACATCTTAAACTGAAATAAGATGTGTTTTAGTTTTGGCTAAATAATATATTTAAAATATATAAAAATTAATATTTCTAAGATTAAAATCAATGGCATCCCAATCTTAAATTTTAATTTTTTGGTTTTATGGCGAAATACATACATACCAGTAATTGTACCGATTCCTCCTCCTAATAGGGTAAATCCAAATAAAGTATTTTCAGGTATCCTTCTATTTCCCATTTTGGCTTGGTGCTTGTCTAGTCCCATAGCAAAAAAACCTAAAATATTAATGATAATTAAATATATGACAACAATTTGTACTAAACTCATTTTTTGCTTCCTTTACTTTTTTGATAAAATTTTTTTATACAATTTTATCCCCAAATTTACTCCCCGCTAATACGTGGTAATGTAAGTGCATAACTTCTTGTCCTGAATCTTTTCCACAATTTACAATCACTCGATAACCATTTTCTTTAAATCCTTGTTGTTCTGCTATTTTGTTCATTGCTTTATGAATTGCCCATATATAAGTTTCATCTTGGTCTGTAATTTGTGCTAAAGAGTCCACGTGTTTTTTTGGTACCACCAAAATATGAATTGGTGCTGCTGGGTTAATATCTTTAAAACCATATACTAATTCATCCTCATATACCTTTGTAGAAGGTACTTCTCCTCTTATGATTTTGCAAAATAAACAATCTTGATTCATAAATTATATCTCCTTTTTATTTTTTTGCAAAAGGGACAGGTCATTTCGTAAAAGGAACTGTCCCTTCTAAAAAAATCACTCTAATATCGCTTTGATTCTTCTAACTCCTGATGAGCTTGCCTCTTCTTTTTTAATTTTAAAATGTCCTAATTCTTTTGTGTTAGATACATGAGGACCTCCACATAATTCAAGTGATATATCTCCTATTTTGTAAACTGTTACGATATCTCCATATTTTTCGATAAACATTGCTTCTGCTCCTTGTTCGATTGCCTCTTCTTTTTTCATTTCTAGCTTTTCAACCGGAATTCCTGCTTGTATCCATTGGTTTACTAAGTCTTCGGTTTGTTTCTTTTCTTCCTCTGTCATTTTGCTTGGATGTGAAAAATCAAATCTCATTCTTTCCTCTGTTATGTTGCTTCCTCTTTGATGTACATGTGATCCAAGTACTTGTTTTAGAGCGGCATTTAAAAGATGAGTTGCTGTATGATATTTGGTTTCCATTTCTCCAGTTGAGGCTAGTCCGCCTTTAAATTTTTGAGTTGCTCCTGCTCTTGATTTTTCTTGGTGTTCTTTAAATAATTTGTCAAATTCTTCCATGGAAATTTCCATTTCATTTTCTACCGCTAACTCTTTGGTTACTTCTGGTGGAAATCCGTAGGTATCATAAAGTCTGAATACCATTTTGCCATCGACAATGCTTTTCCCTTGTTGTTTTAATTTTGCAACTTCTTTGTTGAATTCTTTTTCTCCATTGGCTAAGGTTTTTACAAATTTATCTTTTTCTTCGATTAATACGGTTTTTATGGTTTCTCTATTTTTATCTAATTCTGGGTATAAGTCTTTTAAATTATCCACATTTAAGTCTATGATTGTGGATAATTCATTTAAGTCGATTTGTATTTTATTCATATGTCTAATCATTCTTCTGATTAATCGACGAAGTACATAACCTCTATCTAAATTTGATGGTCTTCCCCCATCTGCTATAATCATCATGCTAGAGCGTAAATGTTCTGCGATAATTCTTCTACTTTCAATTTTGTCTACTTTTTGAAGCTCTGTAAGTTTTTCCATCACTGGTTTGAAAAGCTCCGTATCAAATGGGGTTTCTTTTCCTTGTAGTAACATAGTCATTCTCTCTAATCCTAAACCAGTATCGACATTTTGTTGTTTCAATTTGGAATAGCCTTTTTCATCTTTGTAATATTCCATAAATACATTGTTCCAAATTTCAACATATTTGCCACAATCACAACTAGGCTGACAGTTTGGAGAACATGCTGGTTTTCCCGTATCATAAAACATTTCTGTGTCTGGTCCGCAAGGTCCCGTTTCTCCTGCTATCCACCAGTTGTCGTCTTTTCCATAATAGTAGATATGGTCTTCTTGTATTCCTGCTTTTTTCCAGCAAGTAGCAGCTACTTCATCCCTTGGACAATCTTTATCTCCTGCAAAAACTGTTACAGATAGTTTTTCTACCGGAATTCCTAGCTCTTTGGTTAAAAAGTCAAAACTCATTTGAATGGATTCTTCTTTAAAATAGTCTCCTAAAGACCAGTTGCCAAGCATTTCAAAATAAGTTAGGTGGCGATTGTCTCCTACTTCGTCTATATCGTTGGTTCTGACACATTTTTGGTAATCTGTAAGTCTTTTTCCAGCAGGATGTGGCTGCCCTAATAAATAGGGTACTAATGGTTGCATACCTGCTGTTGTGAAAAGTACAGAAGGGTCATTTTCTGGTATTAGTGGAGCAGATGGAATGACACTATGCCCATGTGCTTTAAAAAAGTTTAAATATTTGTTTCTGATTTCGATTGCTTTCATCTATATCCTTCTTTCTATTTTTAAATCTTTTATGATGTTACTTTCTTATGTTTTGGGAAAAATCAAATGTATATCTATTTTACCATATAATCGGAAAAAGTCAATAATTTTAATGGTTTTGTGTTACTTAGCAAATATGATTATTTGCTTTTTTATGAAAAACATGTTATATTTTTGGTATGTCGTTGCTGAGAAAGGAGTGACACTTAAGTGGATATTGCAATTGCAATTCTTACTTTTTTTCTAGTTTGTCTTGTGCTTTTAATTGTTTTTTTTATCGTGGATTACATTCAATATCACGATTATTATAAAAAAAACATGAAACACAGAAGTGACTAGCCAGAAAAAAGCGGAGAGTTTTGAATATATTTTCAAACTCTCCGCTTCCTTTTTATATACTTTTCCCATTTTAGTCATCTTATTTTTTTAATACATACACTAACCATTTATTGTTATTTTCTCCACCATCTGTATGAAAATCTTCTATTTTGAAATTTGTTTGATGAATCATATCATCTAAATCTTTTTGGCGAAAATAATTGTAATAACGTTCTGCTCCCATATGATACTCATTATCGAAATCGACCCATTCATTATCTACTGGTCTGGTTTCTCGATTTATGGCATTAAAAATAAATACCCCATTATCCTCAAGAGCGTCGTAAGCTTTTTGTATTATTTTTAAAGCATCTTCTTTTGTGAAATGCACAAATACTCTCCAACAAAAAATACCTGCATATTTTTCTAAAAAATTATCTTCTATGGCATCGAATTTAATCGTTTTTAATCCTTGCCTTTGTATTGCTTCCATAAAACCATCTGCCGTATCACTTGCTGTTACATCATATCCTAGGCTTTCGATAAATTTTGCATTTGCTCCATCAGCAGAACCTATTTCAAAAATTTTACTATGTTTTGGTACAGGTTCCAAGCTCTTTTTTATTAAATTTTCTAATTTTTCACGTTTTTGTTTTGCTCTAGCCGGATTTAGATTGTCATGTTCGTTGCTACTTGCTAAATATACCTGTGCCTTTTGCCCATATATTTCAATTGTTTTTTTGTTTTCTTTACTCATAATTCCTCCCAATTTTTAGTTAGGTTAATTGTAACCTAATTAAAATTATTTGTCAATCAAACTGCTTAACAACCTTAATGGATAAAAATCATAATGGTGTAGAAACAGAAAGAGCCGATTTTATTCGACTCTATCCATTTCTCAAGGAGTTACAACTCCCAATTGCTTAAAAAATAATTGACTAATCAACTGCTAAAATTAATATACAGTAATTTTAGATAACTTTTCTAAGCCACTTTTATTCCTGTTTCAATTACTTCTTTAATAAAATAATCAGATTCTTCATCAAAATCTTTCTTTTTTATTGGGTGTGGTTCTATTCTAGCATCTATATCCCAAGTCATACCCATTAAAATTGCCATGCAATCATAAATAT
>CALXRH010000008.1 GCA_944390625.1 uncultured Clostridia bacterium | reverse complement strand
ACTGTTATTTTTTCTTTCACAGCTTTATCCTCCTAAACATAAATTTAATTGTAAAAATTTTACAATTTGTATTATATTACAGAGTCGAAAAATTTGCAATACTTTTTTGGTAATTTTTTCCATTTTTTTATTTTTATTAAATAAACCGTCTAAAAAAAGTATATTCTAAATTTTTATATTCTTATATATTTCGTTTGCAATTCTTTTAAATTGCTTATAGCTAGCTCGCGGTTTTTAATATCTTCTAAAAATTGTTGTTTCATTAGGTTATTCATTATTATATGACAAGTTATATTTTCTTCATAATTACTCTCGATTATTTTAATATCCTTTTTTTGACAATAATATTGAAAATTTTGAAAATTTGCATAATCGATTTGTATTTTAAATTCTGTTCCCAATTCTATTTTAACTATATCTGCTCTTTCCACAGCTGCAATCGTTGCCCCTGCATAACATCTTACCAGTCCCCCTGTGCCAAGCAAGATACCTCCGAAATATCTTGTTACAACTATTAATACATTACATAAATTATTTTTTTGTAAAATATTTAACATCGGACTTCCTGCTGTTCCAGATGGTTCACCGTCATCACTTGCTTTTTCATAAATTGTTTCATTTTCTAATACACGAAAAGCAAAGCAATTATGCCTGGCATCAAAAAATTTATTTTTTAATTCTTTGATTTTAGCTTCTGCCTCAAGCTTATTTTCTACATAAAACAAATTACCAATAAATTTAGACTTTTTCTCTACTAATTCTGATGTAGTATTCTGCGCTATTGTTTGGTACATATTCATCACTCCAGGTTTTAAACTCTAATTTTCCATTTTTTTCTTTTATATCATCTTTCAGGTTAGTTTGTTTGACATATATTATCTCCTATTATAATTGGTTTGATTTTGAATTTCAATAAATTTTAAAAAAATAACACATAAATAAATTAGAAGAATAAAATAATTGTGGTGATGAAATATGAATACAGTAAATTACAATCGATCTTTAGCAATCGCTTATGCTAAAAAATGGGCATTATCTCGAAATCCAATCTATTACAATTTTGATGCAGTTGGTGGGGATTGTACAAGTTTTATTTCCCAATGTTTATTTGCAGGTTCTAAAAAAATGAATTATAGTCGTAAAAATGGATGGTACTACAACAGCGGTTACGATAAATCTCCTTCTTGGAGTAGTGTCGAATTTTTACATCGCTTTTTGCGGCACATACTTATGATGTTTTTGGTAAAAGTGTTGGTCAATATCATTTTAATAAGATTCGATTAATTCATATTGAAAATGTAGGAATTTAATTGATATTGAAGTGAGCCTCAAACTCTGTAGAATGAGGCTCATAAATATAACTGGTTTTTTATTCTTTTACGATTTAAATTATTTTTAACAATTCCAAAAATGCTTTTTCGCGATGTGTTGCACCTAACTCCTCATCTTTTAAATCATTCATTACGCGGTCAAATCCTTCTGGAATAAATACAGGGCCATAGGTAAGTTTTCCCATTGTTCCTGGCTTTTTAGCAATGGTTCCTAAACATTCTCCTCTAACTTGTTTGATTTCTCCATTAGGAAGAACAGCTGTTAAAACACACACAAATTTGGCTTTTCTTTTTTTATCTCCGGTTTTTTCTATATTCTTTAATAATTTTTCAATTGCTACTTCTTGTGGAGCATGGTCACCTGCGTATCTGGCACTATGTACGCCCGGATCTCCATTTAAGCAATCCACACATAAACCAGTATCGTCTGTTACAATAATTCCTTCTATTTGTTTTTCTTGGCAGAATTTTTGAATGGCTTTCGCTTTTATCATGGAGTTTTCTTCAAAAGTTATTCCATCTTCTACAATTTCTCTGTCAAACCCAATATCTTTTAAAGAAATGATATCAACATCTATCTTAGTTGCTTTAAAAAAGTCTTTTACTTGTTTTATTTTTCCTGAATTACTAGTTCCATAAATTATTTTCATCTTTTATTTTAAAACTTATCGTAATATTGAAATTACAAAAGCTTCTCCTTTCTGGATTTCTATTTTGAAATTAATTCACAAATACTATTGTTAAATTCTGTTGGATTTTCAATGGTCAATCCTTCGATTAATCTTGCGCCATTGTATAATATTTTGCTATATTTTTTTAAGGTTTCTTTGTCATTTATATATAAATCTTTTAATTTTTGCGCAATTGGATGATTTTCGTTTATTTCTAATATCATACGAGCTTTTACGTTTTGATTATTTGGCATGGAATTTAAAACTTTTTCCATTTCTGTCGAAATTTCTCCTTCACTACTTAGGCAAACTGGATGGTCTTTTAGTTTATGAGTAAACCTAACTTCTTGTACATCTTTTATTTCTGTTTTCATCCATTCAAACATATCTTTATTTTCTTCATTTGCCTTTTTTAAAGCTTCTTTTTCTTCTTCGCTTTCCAAATCTAAGCTGTCAGAAGATACATTGGTGAATTTTTTCTTGTCATATTCTAGTAATACTTTTAAGACAAATTCATCGATATTTTCGGTTAAGTAAAGGATTTCATAGCCTTTTCCTTTTACCCCTTGTACTTGTGGCAACAGATCAATTTTGTCAATCGTTTCTCCACAAGCATAATAAATTTTATCTTGATTCTCTTTTGCTCTTTCTACATATTCTTTGAAAGTAGTTAAATTTTTGGTAGTAGAAGAGTAAAATAAAATTAAATCTTTTAAATTTTCTTTGTTCATGCCGAAATCATTGTAACATCCATATTTTAGTTGCATTCCAAATATGTTAAAAAATTCTTCATATTTTTGTCTAACATTTTTTAGCATAGATTCTAATTCTGTTTTGATTTTCTTTTCTATATTTTTGGCAATGGTTTTTAATTGTCTGTCATGTTGAAGCATTTCTCTTGAAATATTTAAGGATACATCTGGACTATCGACTAATCCTTTTACAAAGCCAAAATAATCTGGTAATAAATCTGGGCATTTGTCCATAATGAGAACACCATTAGAATATAATTGCAAACCTTTTTCATAATCTTTTGTATAATAATCATATGGCAAATGAGATGGAATATATAAAAGCATACTGTAGTTAATACCACCTTCTATGCTTGCGTGAATAACTTTAATTGGTGCTTCATAATCGCCAAATTTATTCATATAGAAAGAATTATATTCTTCTTCTGTGATATCTTGTTTTTTCTTTTTCCATAATGGAATCATGCTATTTAAGGTTTCAATTTCTACTTTATCTTCATATTCGTCTTTGGTTCCTTCTTTTAAACTTTTTCTTGTTACTGCCATTTTGATTGGATAACGAATATAGTCTGAATATTTTCGAACGATTTCTTGAATTCTATAATCTTCTAGAAATTCATCATAATTTTCTTCTTCTGTATTGTCTTTTAGGTATAAAGTAATTTGTGTTCCAACTTTTTCTTTTTGGGTTTCTTCGATGGTATAACCATCTGCTCCAGAGGATGTCCACATATAGGCCTTTTCTTCACCCATTTTTTTACTTATCACTTCTATTTTTTTGGCTACCATAAATGCTGAATAAAAACCAACACCAAATTGACCAATAATGTCTACATCTTCTTTCTTTTCGTTTTCTTTTTTGAAGATGAATGAACCACTTTGGGCTATGGTTCCTAAGTTACTTTCTAGTTCTTGTTTGTCCATACCACAACCATTGTCCTCTATGGTTAAAGTTCTTTTTTCTTTGTCAATCGATAGCTTGATTTCTAAATCTTCTCTGTATAGATTTAAGTTATTGTCTGTAAGGGATTGATAATATAATTTGTCTATCGCATCACTGGCATTGGAAATTAACTCTCTTAAAAATATTTCTTTGTTGGTGTAAATCGAATTAATCATTAAGTCTAGCAATCTTTTTGATTCTGCTTTAAATTGTTTGGTTTCCATATTTATTACTTCCTTTCCGATTTTTTCTTTTATGGGTATTATATCTCTATTTTTTAGCAATGTCAACACAAGAGTGCTAGTTTTTTTTATTTTTATTAACTTTTTTCATGGGTAGAAAAAATCAGGCGTTTCGCAACAACGCCTGATTTTTTGGATAATTTTAATTATCCAGATTTTTGGTTTAACCCATGTCCAGTTTATCTAATACCTATTATACTATAAAATTTATTTTTTGCAACTGTTTTTTCAAAAAAATCAAAAAAATCGTTCGACAAAATTTTCCATTTTATTACAAATTGTATCAATAATTATTCTATCATTTTTACAATTTCACTTTTTAATTCTTCTACAATTCTATCTTGTGGTATTTTTCTTACCACTTTTCCTTTTTTAAATAAAACAGCTTCCTCTTTACCACCTGCAATGCCAATATCTGCCTCTCTTGCTTCTCCTGGTCCATTTACTGCACATCCCATAATCGCAACTGTAATATCAGATTCTAATGTTTGTAAAAAACTTTCCATTTCTTTGGCTATTGGTATCATATCATACTGGGTTCTACCACAAGTTGGGCAAGAAATAAGTGTTGGACTATTTTTATATAAACCACAGTCTTTTAAGATTTCTTTTGCCACTTTTACTTCTTCAACTGGATCATCTGATAAAGATACTCTTAAGGTATTTCCAATTCCTTGTCTTAAAAGAACACCTAAGCCAATACTGGATTTTATGGTTCAAGAAAAGGCTGTTCCAGCTTCTGTAATGCCTAAATGAAGTGGATAATCAAATGTATTGGCAGCTTTTTCATAGGCCTCAATACATAAATCCAAACTAGATGCTTTTAATGAAATACAGGTATCATAAAAATCTAAATCTTCTAAAATTTGTATATGTTTTTTTGCACTTTCTATCATGGCATCTGCACATGGCTTTCCATACTTTTCTAATAGCTCTTTTTCTAAAGAACCTCCATTGACTCCTATTCTTATGGGAATATGTTTTGCTTTACATGCTTCTACTACTGCTCTTGTTTTGTCACTAGAGCCAATATTTCCTGGATTGATTCTTATTTTATCGACTCCACTTTCGATTGCTGTTAAAGCGATTTTATAGTCAAAATGAATATCTGCTACAATGGGAATATGAATTTTTTCTTTGATGTTTTTGATGGCTCTCGCATCTGTTTCATCTAAACAAGCCACTCTTATGATTTCACATCCTGCTTTTTCTAATGCTAAAATCTGGTTTACGGTTGCTTCTATATCTTTTGTTTTTGTGTTACACATAGATTGAATAACTACTTTATTTTCTCCACCTATTTGCACATTTCCTACTTGAATTTTTCTAGTATTATTTCTATTTATCATTTTTCCCTTTTGTTAGCTTTAATTGCTAACTTTTCCTCCTTTTATTACTTATTTTTCAAATTTTTACATCAGAGGAAAAAATATATTTTTTTCCTCCGTCCTCAAAAATACCCAAAAATATTATTCGACACTTTTTAAGCTTTCTATCATATCTATCTTTTTTAATGCAAAATAAGTTACAATATTGACAATTACGGAAAATACGATGGTAAGTAATGTTGCATACACATAGCTTACCCATTCTATTTCTTTATCAAATCGTAGTATGTTAATTTCACAGGTTCCCATGATATAATAATTTAGGAAATAACCTGCTACGAGTCCTAAGGCGATTCCAATAATGGTTAAAATGATGGTTTCTCTTGTTACATAATCGTAAACTTCTCGATCGTAAAAACCTAAAACTTTTATGGTTGCTAGTTCTCGAATTCTTTCGCTTATGTTGACATTTGCTAAATTGTATAATACAACAAAGGCAAGTAAACCGGCTGCGATAATTAATACAATAACAACATAATTTAATAAACTCATCATATCTTCGATGGATTTTGCGGTTGACTCTATATTGGTAACACCTGAAACTTCCGTCATAGTCATAAGGTCTGCTGCTAGTCTATCTTGTGCTTCTTCCTCTAGGTCTATGTTTTGGATGAGTACGATATTTGGCTTAAAGTCTTGGTTATAAAAAGCTTCATAGGTTTCTTTTGTCATATAAATATAATGGGAAACATAGTTTTCTACAATATTCGAAATTTTGATTTCGATTTGTTTTTCATCACTGTCCTGTATGGTTAAGGTGTCTCCTTCTTTTACTTCTAGAAGTTGGGCTAATTTGTCTGTTACAACAATTTCGTTTTCTTTGAGTTCTACTTTTTGTTTTTTATTGTTTAAATCTCTTAAGTTTATCATACCATCTAATTGGTCTTTGTTTTCTGGTACTATAATTTGTACATCTTCTTCGTTTTCTCCATGGGCTACTGTGCTTGTTGTCATATAGGCTTGTATAGCTTTTTGAATTTCTTGTTTTTTCTTAAGTTTTGCAAGTAATTCTTCTTTTTGCTTTTCTTCTAAGCTTTCTTTTAAGGTAATTTGCATATCATAGGCAAAGATACTTTCAAATTGAGCTGGTATAATTTTTAGTACCGAATCTTTTATACCAAAACCAGTTAGGATAAGTGCCGTACAACCTAAAATTCCTATAATTGTCATGAAAAATCTTTTTTTGTATCGGAATATATTTCTTACCGTTACTTTTTGAATAAAATTTAGTCTTTTCCATATAAAAGGTATTTTTTCTAATAAGACTCGATTTCCTTTTTTTGGTGCTTTTGGTCTCATTAGCACAGCTGGTTGATTTACCAATTCTTTTAAGGCAGTATAAATGGTAGCTCCTACGATGCATAAACTAATGAAAATTAATCCCATTCCTCCATATTTTAGGTTAAAGCTTATGGAAATTTGATCTGTTATTTCATACATCATACAGTATAACATCCAGATTATTTTTGGAAGTAAAATAAATCCCACACACATTCCTAATACAGAGCCAATCACACAGGCAAGCCCTGCATATAAAAT
>CALXRH010000007.1 GCA_944390625.1 uncultured Clostridia bacterium | reverse complement strand
AAGTTGTCCAACGGTTTTCCGAAGGTTTATTCCATACACAAATTAAAATAGGTCGATTCGTCTCTAAATGTTCCATTAAAGCATCTTTTGCTAAATGAGTACTATCATAATAAAAATCAGAATTTTCAATTCCAAAAGTTTCTTCTAATTCTTGTGACATATTGTTATAATCTAAAACAGGAGCATATTTTTTTCTAAGGTCTTCTGGAGTATCACTTTTACCATAGCCACTTAAGATAATCGCAAGAGATGTAATTCCACAACCATTTTCTGCCATAGTACCACCCCAATAGGTAAGGTTTGCCCAAGAAGCATTACCATTTTGCTTATATTCTTTATAAGTTTTTTTGTCTTTATCTGTGGTAGTAAAAGTAGTAAAATAGCCATCTTGATTATCTACCGATTGTTGCCCAACTCCTAAATATTTATCATTTTTATCTTGTTTAATCGTTTTATAACCGGAATGATTTGATAGATTTATAAAAGGATTGGTATCAAAATTAATAGACAAATTGCGTAAATACACGATTAAAATTAGAATCAGTATAAAAAATAGTAACTTTCTTTTATTTAATTTTTTCGTTTTTCTTTTCATTCAAAAACGCCTCCCACAACAAAAATCATAATAGCTCAAAAAGCTTAATTTCATTATACAGAAAAAGAAAGAAAAATACTTTAAGAAAAGATTAAGGTTATCTTAAAATTTTCTTATGATTTCGGAACCCAAAAGACCCGGTCCCAGTGATTCAGGTAGCCATTGGGACCGAGTCTTTTTGACTTCAATTTTACATAAATAAAATAGAACTGGGCATATTTTATTAATAGAAAGAAATATTTAAAATAAATTGACGAGAAAGCTTACAAGATATATAATAGCTTTAATAAAAAAGAAAGGAAGCAAAAAAAATGGAATTATTCATTGGATTACTGATACCATTTTTAGGAACTACACTCGGAGCTGGAATGGTATTTCTCATGAAAGACAAAATAAATCCCAAAGTAGAAAAACTACTCTTAGGATTTGCATCAGGTGTCATGGTAGCGGCATCTGTATGGTCTTTGATGATTCCATCCATTAATATGGCAGAAGAGCAAGGGAAAATAGCATGGATGCCAGCAGCTATCGGATTTTTATTAGGTGTTGTATTCTTATTGATATTAGATAGTGTGATACCACATTTACATCTAAAAAGTGAAAAACCAGAAGGAATGAAAACCAAATGGAAAAAAACAACGATGATGGTATTTGCTGTAACACTTCATAATATACCAGAAGGAATGGCAGTTGGTGTTACTTTTGCAGGAGCCTTACTTGGAAATACAGGAATAACCATGCTTGGAGCAATTACTTTAGCCGTTGGAATTGCCATTCAAAATTTTCCAGAAGGTGCTATTATTTCTATGCCACTAAAAGGGGAAGGAATCTCAAAATTAAGAGCATTTGCTTATGGTGCTTTATCAGGAATTGTAGAGCCTTTAGCTGCTATTCTTACGATACTACTTACTAGTACCGTTGTTCCGATTTTACCTTATTTATTATCTTTTGCAGCAGGAGCAATGATTTATGTAGTAGTAGAAGAATTAATACCAGAAGCACAAGAAGGAGAACATTCTAATATTGGAACCATTGGAGTAGCGATTGGTTTTGTCATTATGATGATTTTAGATGTTGCTTTAGGATAAATATAAAATTTTATGATTTTTAATTTATGAATAGAATATAATTTAAAAAAAGGAGGAAATAAAATGGGAGTTTTACAAGTAACAACCAAAAATTTTGAAGAGGAGGTATTAAAAAGTGAAAAACCAGTTCTAATTGATTTTTACGCCGATTGGTGCGGACCATGCAAAATGTTGTCACCGGTTATGGATGAAATTGCACACGAAACCGAAGAAATAAAAGTTGTAAAAATCAATATAGACCAAAACAGAGATTTAGCACTAGACTATGATGTTATGTCAATACCAACTGTAGTTTGCATAAAAAATGGAAAAGAAGTAGACAGAATCGTAGGATTAGCAGACAAATCAGAAATATTAAACTTAATCAAATAAGAAAGGTAAGAAAATATGTTAGATTGTATCATAATCGGAAGTGGACCAGCAGGAGTTTCTGCTGGTTTATATATGGTAAGAGCAGGTTTAAAAATTTTAATTATTTCCAAATCGGAAAATGCATTAGAAAAAGCAGAAAAAATTGAAAATTATTATGGTTTTGAAAATCCAATTACGGGAAAAGAATTAATTCAAAATGGCATCCATCAAGCTAAAAGACTTGGAATTGAAATTTTAGAAAAAGAAGTAGTAGCAATAAAATTTTCAGATGATAATTGCTTTGAAATTACAGCTATTAAACAAAATACACAAGAAAAATACAAAGCTAAAAATATTATCTTAGCAACAGGAGTGAGTCGAAATAAATCCAATATCAAAGGACTCAAAGAATTTGAGGGACGAGGAATTAGTTATTGTGCTGTATGTGATGCAGCGTTTTATAAAGATAGAGATGTGGCTATTCTTGGAAGTGGAGATTATGCCATGCAAGAAATGAAAGAATTACTACCAATTGTCCATTCTGTAACTTTACTTACCAATGGCAAAGAATTTACGAAAAAAATGGATTCCAAAGTTCAAGTTAATACCAAAAAAATAAAACAAATACATGGAAATCGAAGAGTAGAGGAAATCAAATTCGAGGATGGAACAAGTCTAGAGATAGATGGCATATTTATTGCAGAAGGAGTAGCAAGTAGTGTTGATTTTGCCAAAAAAATAGGAGCTAAAGTAAATGGTAATTATATTGTTGTTAATGAAAAAATGGAAACAAATGTGCCAAACCTATATGCTTGTGGAGATTGTACAGGAGGAATTTTGCAAATAGCAAAAGCGGTTTATGAAGGAATGGTGGCAGGACTGGAAATCATCAGTAAATTAAAGAAATCTTAATAATTTATCTATTTTTTCTTAATAAAATACGTGCTATAATAAAGGCGAAAGGGAGATGTACCATGTATAACATATTAGTCGTAGATGATGATAAGGAAATCGTAAAAGCGATTGAGATTTATTTAGAAAGGGAAAATTATCAAATTTTGAAAGCTTATGACGGAGAAGAAGCACTAAAACAATTACAAGAAAATGAAATTCATTTAATTTTATTAGATATCATGATGCCAAAAAAAGATGGAATAGAAACTTTAACCGATATCCGAAAAGAAAAAAATATTCCTATTATCTTATTATCCGCCAAATCAGAAGATATTGATAAAATTCACGGCTTAAACAAAGGAGCAGATGATTACATAACCAAACCATTTAATCCAGAAGAATTAATCGCAAGGGTCAATGCTGTTCTTCGAAGATATACCAATTTTGGAGAAAACAAAGAGAAAAAAGGAATTATAAAAAATGGAGGACTTGTGATTGATGATGATTTAAAACAGGTCTCTATTGATGGCAAGAAAATAAAACTAACACCAACTGAATACAATATTTTAAAATTTTTAACGGAAAACAAAGGAAAAGTATTTTCCATAGAAGAAATTTATCAAAATGTGTGGAAAGATGAATATTACGCAGCAGACAATGTAATAGCAGTTCATATTAGACATATCAGAGAAAAAATCGAAATCAATCCAAAAGAACCTCGTTATTTAAAAGTTATATGGGGTGTTGGATATAAGGTGGAGGTCGTATGAAAAAATCAATCCTATTAAAAGCGATTTGTTATCTTCTTATCCCTATTTTGCTATTGGCAATTGTGCTATCCATTTGTTCCATTATTATCCAAAATGAGGATAGTTTTGATGAAAAGAGATATTATTCATCTTCTTATTTTGTAAGAACTTATATGAATGACATTTCCAATGCTTGTAAAAACTTGATTTATCATAATGCCAATTATTATAGTTTAGAAGATGGCGATACCACAATTTATTTTACCAATTTAGAAGAAGACTATTATTATAGTAATGTAAAAGAATGGAATTATTTAATCATTTACAAAAATAAGGCATTAACCAATGTAGAATTAAATGATAGTACCAAAACAATCGATGGAATTAAACAGTATTTAAACGAAAAGCAAAATGCTAAAAAAGTAAATTTAATAAATGGTGAATTTCAAAGTGACAATGAAATGATGCAAAAAACAGGTATTCAATATTTAGATAGCTTAAAAAATGAATATTATACCATAATGAGCAGCGAAGAAGAAACAGAAGATGTGGAAATTTCAACAGATAGAGAATATATTACCACAAAATATAGTGACTTTGAGATATATAGTATCTATACAGAAGGATTTAAGGAGAATTCAGAAGAAGCGATTTTATTAAATATATTAAATGCGGTATCAATTATTACAGATAATAGTTATGTGATTATACCAATCTGTTCAGTGTTAACCTTATTAATGGTCATTTATTTAATCTTTTTTATTGGAAGTGACAAAAAATTAAATGATTTTGACCAAATTCCACTTGAAATAATTATTGGAATATCCATCTTCATTGCCATTTTTCCTATGATTGTCAGAGAAGGATTTTTAAACCTTGATTTTAGTGTAGATATTAGTTTCCTATTTACTAGCTATCTACTAACTTATATTGTAGGCATGGTTTGCCTAACAACATTTATTAGAAGATTAAAAGCAAAAAGTTTTTGGAAAACCACCATAGTTGGAAAAATTTATTTTTGGCTAGAAAAGAAATGGAAAAAGATCGCATCTACTTTAGCCTATTCTACCAATATGACTATAAAAGTTCTTATCTATGGGGTTGTAATTGGTATCATTGCCTTTGGCATATTGCTTATTTTTGATTTTACATTTGTGGCAATTGTGCTAGAATTTATTGTATGGGCCAATGTATTATATAAAATCATAAAATTCTTAAAAGATTATTCAAAAATAGAAAACAGGCTAAAAGAAATGAAAGAGGGAAACAATCAGGTAGCACTAGATGTAAATGAATTTTCATCAGAATTGAAAAATACGGTATTATACATCAATCAAATATCAGAAGGTGTAGAAAATGCTATTCAAGATAGAATGAAAAGTGAAAGACTAAAAGCAGAACTCATAACCAATGTGTCACACGACATCAAAACACCTTTAACTTCGATTATAAACTATGTAGATTTATTAAAAAATGAACCAATCGAAAATGAAAAAGCAAAAGAATACATTGGAATTTTAGAAAGCAAGTCACAAAGACTTAAGAATTTAACAGAAGACTTAATCGAGGCTTCTAAAGTTTCCACAGGTAATATAGCTTTCCAAATTGAAAAAATCAATCTTGTAGAATTAGTAAGGCAAGCAGCAGGAGAATTTGAAGATCGATTCTTAAAAAAAGGTTTAAATACTATTTTAGACACGACAGAAAACGAGATTGATATCATGGCAGATAGTAAATATATGTATCGCATTATTGAAAATTTATTTAGCAATGTCGCCAAATATGCCTTGGAAAATTCCAGAGTGTATGTTGACTTAAAAAAAGTAGATAAAAAAGTAAAAGTGGAAATTAAAAACATTTCAAAAGACAAATTAAATATTTCTTCTGATGAATTGATGCAACGATTTGTAAGAGGCGATAAGTCCAGAACCACAGAAGGAAGCGGATTAGGTTTATCCATTGCTCAAAATTTAACGGAATTGCAACACGGTAAATTTAATTTGGTATTAGATGGAGATTTATTTAAAGTAGAATTAGAATTTGAATTAGCTTAAAGAAACTTACAAGTATAAAAATCCCCTCCTATTATAAAGCAAAAGTTTTATAATGGGGGGGATTTTTAGTTATGATTCTAGACGTAAACTGTAACTTTATGATCTGTTTTTTTAAAAAATTTTTTTGAAAAGTATTGACAATGAAAATAAGAATGCATATAATAAAAGAGAAAGTTGAATAGACATTCAACTGGAAATGAAAAAAGAAAGGAGAACCAATGTCTAAAAACGAATTTATATGTGATTGTAATGTTATTCACAAAGAAATAGTAGAAGATACTTTACAAAAAATGGCAGATGAGGATTTATTAAATAAATTAGCCGAATTTTTCAAAATATTAGGAGACACCACAAGAACCAAAATACTTTATGCATTAGATCAAAATGAGATGTGTGTGTGTGATATTGCAAATGTTCTAAATATGAGTAAATCATCTATATCACATCAATTAGGAACCTTAAGACGTTCTGGCATTGTAAAATGCAGAAAAGTAGGAAAAGAAGTTTTTTATATGATAGATGATGACCATGTCAAACAAGTCTTTGAAGTGGGAATAGAACATATTGAACATCGAAGATAAATTTTAAATAGGGAGGAAAAAAAGATGAAATATCATTTTAAAATAAAAGGAATTGATTGTGCCAATTGTGCCAATGAACTAGAAAGAGCCATTCAAAAAGTAGAAGGAGTACAAACAGCCAGTATTAGTTTTATGGCTGAAAAATTGGTTCTAGAATGTGATGAAAGTAATTTGGAAGAAATTATGAAAAAAATTCAAAAAGTAATCAAAAAAGAAGAACCAGATTGCATAATCCAAAAAGTTTAATGGAAAAAGAGAAAAAATAAAAGCAAGAGAGGATGAATTTTATGAAAAAAAGAGCAATCCATATTGTTATTGCTTTTATCCTATACATAGCAGCAATAGCAATTGATTTTAACAATAGTTGGATAACAAATGGGCTTTATGTAATTAGTTATTTAATGGTAGGTTTTAGTATTTTAAAAAAAGCAGTAAGAAATATAACAAGAGGAAAGGTATTTGATGAAAACTTTCTTATGGCAGTGGCAACCATTGGAGCATTTTGCATAGGAGAATATCCAGAAGCAGTAGCAGTTATGCTTTTTTATTTTGTATGAGAGTTATTCCAAAGTTATGCAGTAGATAAATCAAGAAAATCCATTACTAGCTTAATGGATATCAGGCCAGATTATGCCAATGTTATAAGAGAGGGAAAAGAAGAAAAAGTAGAGCCAGAGGAAGTCAAAATAGGAGAAATTATCCTCGTAAAACCAGGAGAAAAAGTCCCATTAGATGGAAAAGTAGTGGATGGAAATGCCATGCTAGATACGAAAGCTTTAACAGGGGAATCAGTTCCCAGAAATGTAAAGATAGGAGAAGAAATTTTAAGTGGGTCTATTAACCAAAATGGTGTGTTAAAAATAGAAGTAACCAAAGAATATGGAGAATCAACAGTCAGTAAAATTCTAGATTTAGTAGAAAATGCTAGTAGCAAAAAATCAAAATCAGAAAATTTTATTAGCAAATTTGCCAGATATTATACACCAATTGTCGTAATCCTTGCTGTAATGATAGCGATTTTTCCACCACTTTTTTTAGAGGGAGCCACTTTTTCCGATTGGATTTATCGAGCTTTATCCTTTTTAGTGGTATCTTGTCCTTGTGCCTTGGTTATTTCTATTCCACTTAGCTTTTTTGGTGGTATTGGGGGAGCTTCTAAAATAGGAATTTTAATTAAAGGAAGTAACTACCTAGAAGCCTTATCTAATACCGAAATAGCCGTATTTGATAAAACAGGGACTTTAACCAAAGGAGTATTTGAAGTACAAAAGGTAAATGCGATTGGCATTTCAGAAGAAAAACTACTAGAAATAGCAGCCTATGCGGAAAATTATTCTAGTCATCCAATTGCAAAATCTATCAAGCAGGCTTATAGCAAAGAGATTGATGAAAACAAAATACAAAAGATTGAAGAAATAGCAGGATTAGGAATTAGTGCCATGATAGATAATAAATCTGTTTTGGTCGGAAATGAAAAATTAATGGAACAAAATGCGATTCATTTTGAAAAAAGCGAAGAAGTAGGAACCATTCTTTATGTAGCAATTGATAACCAATATGTAGGTTGGATTTTAATTGCAGATGAAATCAAAGAAGATGCCTTTAAAATGGTAGAACAGCTAACCAAAATGGGTATCCAAAAAATAGTTATGCTAACAGGAGATAAAAAAAGCGTAGGAGAAGATGTAGCAAAAAAACTTGGCATAAAACAGGTATTTACAGAATTATTACCAGATGAAAAAGTTCAAAAAGTAGAAGCATTATTCAAACAAAAAAGTGAAAAGGGAAAACTTATTTTTGTAGGAGATGGTATTAACGATAGTCCAGTTTTAGCCATGGCAGATATTGGAATCGCAATGGGAGGTTTAGGTTCTGACAGCAGTATAGAAGCAGCAGATATTGTAATTATGACAGATGAACCTTCTAAAATAGTAAGTAGTATTGCCCTTTCGAAAAAAACAATGAAAATTGTAAAAGAAAATATTATATTTGCAATTGCAATAAAAATTGCTGTACTTTTACTGAGTGCATTAGGACTTTCTACTATGTGGGAAGCAGTTTTTGCAGATGTAGGAGTTTCTGTTATTGCAATTATTAATGCCTTAAGAATGCTAAGTGTCAAAAAAAGCAAAAGAAACAATCTGGATTGAAAAAAATTTTTTTTTATGATATGATACATAAAAAATGAGGAGAAAAACCAATGATAGAAATCAAAGATGTAACAGAATCCTATGTAGATGGCATAAAAGTGATAGACAATATGAATTTAACCATAGAAAACGGAACGGTATTTGGGTTTATCGGTCCCAATGGAGCTGGAAAAACAACTACTATCGAGATGATAACCGGTGTTTTAAATATTAATAAAGGTGATATTTTAATTGATGGAAAAAGCATTATAAAAAATCCCCTAGAAGCAAAAAAGAATTTTGGATTTGTTCCCGATACCCCAGACGTATTTGAAAAACTAACCGGATTAGAATATTTAAATTTTATAGGAGATGTTTACGAAGTACCAGCAAAAATCAGACTAGAAAAAGTAGAAAAACTAGCCAAAGAATTTAATTTATATGACCATTTAAGAAATCGAATCCAAAGCTATTCACATGGCATGAAACAAAAATTACTTATCATAAGTGTACTAATTCATGACCCTAAAAATTGGATATTAGATGAGCCAATGACCGGTTTAGACCCAAAAGCATCTTATACCTTAAAAAAACTCATGAAAGAACATAGCAAAAGAGGAAATACCGTATTTTTTTCCACCCATGTTTTAGAAGTTGCAGAAAAAATATGTGATAAAATAGCTGTAATTGATAAAGGAAAAATCATTTTTGTCGGTACTTGTGAAGAAAAAAAAAAAAAAGCAAAAAGTAATTCTTCTTTAGAAGAGTCTTTTTTAAAAATCATAGGAGAATAAAAAATGAAAACCTTAACAAGTGTAATATTTAAAAACGCAAGAAGAAAAGATAAAAAAAATAAATCCACCAAAAGAGAAAATATTTTATCAGTCATATCTTTTGGCATTGTTTTTGTATTTTTAGCAGTACTTATGGGGATTACCAGTTTTTATATAACAACCAAAATGGAAGAATTTGAGCAAACCTATGCTTTTGTCAATATCTTGTT
>CALXRH010000006.1 GCA_944390625.1 uncultured Clostridia bacterium | reverse complement strand
TCTTTTCCTTTTATTTATTGTCATCTTCAACTTTATAATCTGCATCATATACATTTCCATTGTCTTCTGCTGTTGTACCTGAAGTTGCACCTGCATTTGGGTCTACTCCTTCTGCTCCTGCATTTGGATTCGCATTTTTATATAGTTGTTCACTCATTTCGTAAAATACTTTGGTTAATTTTTCTGTTGCTTCTCGAATGGTTTCTGTATTGTTTGACTCTAGCGCTTTTTTGGTTGCTTCGATTTCGTTTTCTATTTTTGCTTTTTCTTCGCCACTAATCTTGTCTCCTAATTCAGATAATGTTTTTTCACTGTTGTATATTAAACTTTCGGCATTGTTTTTAACTTCGATTTCGTCTTTTCTCTTTTTGTCTTCTTCCGCATGTGCTTCTGCATCTTTAACTGCTTTTTCAATATCTTCGTCAGTAAGGTTGGTAGATGCTGCAATAGCAACATTTTGGCTATTTCCTGTTGCCATATCTTTAGCTGATACGTGAACAATTCCGTTTGCATCAATATCAAAGGTTACTTCGATTTGTGGTACTCCCCTTGGAGCTGCTGGAATTCCAGTTAATTGGAATCTTCCTAATGTTTTGTTATAAGCTGCCATTTCACGCTCTCCTTGTAGTACGTGAACTTCAACGGATGTTTGACCATCTGCTGCTGTTGAGAATATTTGTGATTTTTTAGTTGGTATGGTTGTGTTTCTTTCAATTAATTTGGTAAATACACCTCCATAGGTTTCAATTCCAAGTGAAAGTGGGGTTACATCTAGTAATACTAAGTCTTTTACATCTCCAGATAATACACCACCTTGAATAGCTGCACCTATTGCAACACATTCATCTGGGTTGATTCCTTTATCTGCTTCTTTTCCGGTTATTTTTTTAACTGCTTCTTGCACAGCTGGAACTCTTGTTGAACCTCCAACTAGTAGTACTTTGTTAATGTCTGCTGCTGTTAATCCCGCATCTTTAAGAGCTTGGTTAACAGGTCCTTCGGTAGAGTCTACTAAGTCTTTGATTAATTCTTCAAATTTTGCTCTAGTTAATGTGATGTCTAAGTGTTTTGGACCAGTTGAGTCTGCTGTAATAAATGGTAGGTTGATATTTGTTTGTCCGACTCCTGATAAGTCTTTTTTGGCTTTTTCTGCTGCTTCTTTTAATCTTTGCATTGCCATTTTATCTGTTGATAAATCAATTCCATCTGATTTTTTGAATTCTGCCACTAGATAATCGATGATTTTTTGGTCAAAATCGTCTCCTCCAAGGTGTGTGTTACCATTGGTTGCTAAAACTTCGAATACGCCATCTCCAATATCTAGGATGGATACATCAAATGTTCCTCCACCTAAGTCATAAATTAATATTTTTTGGTCTTGTTCTTTATCCATTCCATAAGCAAGTGCTGCTGCTGTTGGTTCATTGATGATTCTTAGTACTTCTAACCCTGCTATTTTTCCAGCATCTTTGGTTGCTTGTCTTTGACTATCACTAAAATAAGCAGGAACGGTAATAACGGCTTGTGTTACTTTTTGACCTAAATAGTTTTCAGCGTCTGCCTTTAATTTTTGTAGAATCATCGCTGATATTTCTTGTGGTGAGAAGGTATCTCCTTCTATTTTAACTTTTTCATTGGTTCCCATTTTTCTTTTATTGGAAATAACGGTGTTGTCTGGATTGGTAACTGCTTGACGTTTTGCAATTTGTCCTACTAGTCTTTCTCCATTTTTAGAGAATGCTACTACAGATGGAGTCGTTCTATCTCCTTCTGCATTTGGTATAACGACTGGTTCTCCTCCTTCCATAACTGCTACACATGAGTTTGTGGTTCCTAAGTCAATTCCTATAATTTTTCCCATTTTAAATTCCTCCTAATCTTTTTTATTGGTTTACTACGACCATAGAATGTCTTAATACTTTGCTTCCGATTTTATAGCCTTTTCGAAATTCTTGTACAATTTCTTGGCTTTGCTTTGTTTCATCTTGTACACTACTTACTGCTTCGTGTACACTTGGGTCAAAAGTTTGTCCTACTGCTTCTATTTCTTCTACATTGTGCTTACTTAAAAATTCTTTGAATTGTTTTTGTACAAGTTCGACTCCTTGCTTATATTTTTCGTCCTTACATTCTGCTTTTACGGCATTTTCTAAATTGTCCATTGCTGGAAGCATCCCTGTTATTATATCCCCTAAAACAGAATTATATAAGCTTTCTCTTTCTTTTTGACTTCTTTTTTTGAAGTTTTCAAATTCTGCTAGTAATCGCTTGTAGCGATCATCTAATTCATCATATTCCGCATTTGAATGTATGACTTCTTCTTTTGCTTCTTGTTTTTCTATATTTTCTACTTCATTAGTCATTTTTTCTTCTTTTTCTGCCATCTACTTCCCTTCTTTCTTTTTCGTGTTTTTTTAGCACTCAAAAACGAAGTTTGCTAAATCAGTATCTATCATATACTTTTTCTTAGCACTTGTCAAGTCTTTTTGCTAATTTTTTTCTTTTTTTTCTTTCCTTGCACTTTGTCAGTTGGGCTTTGTTTTTGAGGCAGTGGTAGGATGTATATTCCATCGAGGAAAGCTTTTGCTCATTTCATAAGTTAAGAACTTGTACGCTAATCATTTGGCGCCCTTTCTACGATGATTTTCTTGTTTAGAAAATCACGTGAACATTTTCCAAATAATTAGCATACAATTTCTAAACTTATTTCATTCACACAAACCTTTCCTCGATGGAATATACATTCTACCACTGCCTCAAAAGCAAAGCCCAACTGACAAGGTGCAAGGAAAGAAAAAAATAAAAAAGAAAAAGAGGTTACCCCTCTTTATTCTCTCCATTAAGTTTCTTGCTAATATACTTCATAACCGAAATAACCTTAGAATAATCCATTCTCTTTGGTCCAATGATTCCAATGGTTCCCATGTCTTTATTTCCGACTTTATGTTTAAAAGTAACCACACTAAAATCTTTTAATTCTTCTTTTTCATCTTCGCCACCAATATAAACATTAATATCTTCTGCAAAACCAGAATTTAACATATCAGCTATTAGTTCTTTTTCATCTAATATATTCATAAAATTTTTTGCAACTTGCAAACTATTAAATTCGGGTAAATCTAGTTCTCTTCTAGTTCCCTGCATATGTATTTCTTCTTCTGAAAATAACACCTTTTTTATTTGTTCTAGAATCGGTTTAATTACTTTTACCATATCTGCCATCTCTTGATACAAATATTCTTCTAAAGGTTTATTAATCGTTTCAATTGGTTGGTCTTTTAGTTTGTTATTAAACATATAATTTATGGTCTCTACTTGTTTTTCGGTTATATCTTCATCAAATTTTATAATCGTTTCTTTTACCATCCCACTGTCTGTCATAATCACTGCTAGTAACATTCTAGCACCTAGTAAAACAAATTTTATTTCTTTTATAATTTGTTCAGCGGCTTTAGGGCCTATGGTAACCGTCGTATAATGGGTTATTTCTGAAATGGTATTTGCTGTTATTTTGGTTAGTTCTTCGATTTCACTTACTTTGGTTTCTAATTTATCACTAATGTATTTTACTTCTTCTAAACTGATATTATCATCTTTTAAAAGTTCATCTACATAGTATCGATATCCTTTTGCTGAAGGAATTCTTCCACTAGATGTGTGCATTTTGTCAAGTAATCCTCTTTTTTCTAAATCTGCCATTTCATTTCGAATGGTGGCACTACTGCATTGCAAATCATATTTACTGATTAAAGCATTGGAACTTACTGGTTCTGCCGTATTGATATATTCTTCTACAATAGCTTGTAAAACTTTTCTTTTTCTATCATCTAGCATTTTCTTAGCTTAGGTTAGTTCGAAGTTTCTAACTAAGCTCCCTCCCTTCTTATCAATATAAGCTTTTTATAATCTTATCTTTTTTATTTTAATTCAATTACTTCTATATTTTTAATCATAATTTCTGAAAAATCATCTTCTGCCTCTTCAAATTCTAGTTTATTTAATGTTTTTACATTTTTTTCTTGGTGATTCGTTTCTGCTAGATCAACTAAAATTTTTGAAGATAAGTTCATTCCTGCAGGTAAAGTCATATTTTTATTATCAAAAAATATAATATTAGAAAATGCAAGGAAATTGGCTCCTTTTTTTAATTTTATTTTATATAAGTAAACTTTTCCACTTATTTTGTCATCCTTTAAAAATTGAGTTAATTCTTCTTCTGCATTAAGGGAAACATCTTCTATGGTGTTAAATGCCAATTCTTCTGTTGTGGCTTTATAAACATACATATCTTCTGGTAAAGTATTCTTTTTTAAAGCTTTTTTGATATGTTTTAAAACATTTTCTAGATTTCTTTTTAGTTCAATACCTTTGGTTCCTTTTTTAATTTCTAGTATATCAAATTTATCTCTTGGTTGCTCTCGATGTGTTTTATTCCCTATGGTTCTTTCTTTATTGTGTGTTTGTTTGATTCTACCGAAAATATCAAAAGGCTCTTCGTCTTCTTCTAAAATTTCTTCGCCATTTTCTTTGGCTAATTTTAGTTTTTTTAGTGCCATAGAAATTTCTTTATTTTCTGCTACTTTTAAATTGATTCGATTTAAAAGTGGTAATAAATTTGTTGTTGTAATAAATACACTTTCTAGCTCTGCATCAGTTAATTTGTTTCTTTGGAATTTGTCTACTTCCATTCCAAAGTCTTCAAAATCATCTTCATAGTTGAACACTTTTTCTATTTTTTTGACATTCATCTCTTCTTCTTCGCCTTCGTCTAATGTTGCTACCGCATCTTTATTAGAATATTTCCAAAATTCAAATATACTTTTTTTGTGTTCATTGATTTCTTCTATGTAATCACTTGCGTTTTCTATTTTCTTTTTTAAATTTTTGTTTTTGAGTTTTAAGGCATTGATGTCCATTACTAAATTGGTTACTTCTTCTTCTTTTTTTTCTAATTCTTTAAAACTCTGTTCTAGCTCATATAAAGTGTAATTTTTTTCTTTTAATTTTATTTTTTCGCATTTATGTTTGATGTGTTCTGCTTGGTTATCTTCTTCTTCTACAATTATTTTTTCTTCTTTTCCTTTAGCTTTTTTTCCAAATTTGAAGAAATATTTTACTTTCCCAAAAAAAGTTTTTTTACACTCTAAAAAGGTCGTTATTTGCTTTTCTTTGGCAATATATTCTTCTTCTAATTCTTTGGATTCTTTTTTTAATTTTTTTAGTTTTATTTTAAGTTCTTCTATGTCATTAGTTGCTTTATTTTTTAAACTAACCGATTTCAAATATTGCTGCATGATGAATTCTGGTAAAATTTCATATTGGATATTGGATTTTTCTAAATAAAATTCTAAAGCCCCTTCTTCATCTATATTGGTTTCAAAATTAAAATAATGAGGAAGTTCGGTTTGTAAAATAAAGATTGCTTTTACCAATTTATAAAATTTAGCAGCTTCTTTTTTGGTCGTCATGGTTATTTTATATAAGGTTTTTATTTTATCATATATTTCTGTTTCTCCAACAATATTTAAGCTTACTTCATCTTTTTTGTTCCATACTTCATAGATGGATGGATAGTCTTTTGTAAAAAGCCATAGATAATTTTCTAGATCTTTTATCTCATCTTTTCTAAGCAAATCTCCTTCATAATCTACTAAACTGACCGGAGCAAATATTTTTTCACCTTTTTTATTTTCTATTTTCTTTTTTAGTAAATAGAAAAATGTTGAATAATCAGAATCTTCTGTTGGTACAATCATAAAGTATTTGTCCGATATTTCTGAATAATAGATTTGCCATAAATAATTTCCTGTAAATTTTATTTTAAAAGGAATTTGTTTTGCAAGCCTTTTTTGTTCATTTTCGATGTTTTTTATTTGCGAAATGGTTACTTTATTTAACATATTTAAAAATTTGGTGTAATATAATAAATTTTCTTCTGTTTTGGCATCTAAATAAAAACTTAAAGGCATTGCTTTTTCATATTTTTCTTTTATGGTTTCCATTCTGTTTGTTGGCGAAAGTAATATTTCTATATCATCCATATCAATAAATCTATATTGCTTGTATTTTTTTTCATCATATCCTTTTAAAGTTCTAAAATTGATTTCTGTATATTGCTGTAAAACTTTTGGTATTTTTTCTAGGTCTAAACCAATATATTCTAATTTTTTTTGTATTTTGGAATCGATTTCTATTTTCTTTTTTCTAGGCAATTTACATACTTCCTCTCTTTATGCATTTATTTTTTCATTTCATTTTTTATATATTCTATTTCTTCTTCTGCGTTTAATCTCATAAATAAAGGCTCGCCTTTTTCGACTACTTTGGTATTTTCTATTTGGTCATAATGGTTTAAACTTTCCCATGTTCTTAAGGTTTGTGCTATACCTAGTTGTTGGAACATGTTTTCTGCTGTAGCTGTCATAAATGGATAGATGAATATGGCAATTCTTCTTAAATTTTCGATTAAATGATAAATACATGCTTCTAATTTTTCTTTGTTTTCTTCTTTTGCTAAAACCCATGGCGATGTTTCGTCAATATATTTATTGGTCCTTGAAATGAGATTCCATATTTCTTGCAAACTATTGGCAATCTCAAATTCATCCATTTTCTCTTCAAATTTTTGAGTCGTTTGTTTAGCTATGTCTTCTAGTTCTCTATCTACTTCATTTTGACATCCGTTGTATTTTGGTACTTGTCCTCCAAAATATTTATTGCACATTGCAATAGTTCTGTTTAATAGGTTTCCTAAGTCATTGGATAAATCTACATTATATCTTTGGACAAATCCTTCTGGTGAAAATACCCCATCTGCTCCTACCGGTAATTCTCGAAGTAGAAAATAACGTGTGGCATCTAGTCCGTATCGCTCGATTAATAATTCAGGATATACTACATTTCCTTTGGATTTTGACATTTTCCCATCTTTCATCATAAACCAATTGTGTACTAATATTTGTTTAGGAAGTGGTAAATCTAAAGCCATTAAGAAAATTGGCCAATAGATTAAATGAAATCTCGCTATATCTTTTCCTACTATGTGTAAATCGGCTGGCCAGAATTTTTTAAATAATTCATCATTTTGCGTTCCATATCCTAGTGCTGTTATATAGTTGGTTAATGCATCTAACCAAACGTAGATGACATGTTTAGGGTCTTTTAAAACCTGGATGCCCCAGTCAAAACTGGTACGACTTACACATAAATCTTCTAGTCCTGGCTTTATGAAATTATTAATCATTTCTGTTTTTCGATAATCTGGTTTAATAAAATCAGGATGTTCCTCATAATATTTTAGAAGTCTTGGCGTATATTTTTTCATATTGAAAAAGTAACTTTCTTCTTTCATTAGTTTGACTTCTCTTCCACAATCTGGGCATTTTCCATCCACTAGTTCTGTTTTGGTATAATAACTTTCACAAGGTACACAATACCAACCTTCGTATTCTCCTTTATATATATCTCCTTGCTCCATTAATCGATCAAATATATTTTGTACTACTTTTTCATGTCTAGTTTCTGTGGTTCTAATAAAGTCATCATATTCTATATCCATTTCTTTCCACAATTTTTTGGCAGCTTCTGCCATTTTGTCTACATATTCTTGTGGTTCCATATTATTTTTCTTGGCTACTTCTTCTATTTTTTGTCCATGTTCATCTGTTCCGGTTAATAAATAGGTTTCATATCCTCTTAATTTTTTGTATCTTTTAATGGTATCTGCTAAAACGGTTGTATAAGCAGTTCCGATGTGAAATTTTCCGCTTGGATAGTAGATCGGCGTTGTTACATAATATTTTTTATTCATTTTGCTCTCCCCCTCTATGGAAATATCTATATTTATCCTATTTTAGTATCCCTATTATACCACAAATTATGATAATTTCAAGTATAATACTTAAATAACTATGCATGACGCAGTCAAAAAAATATATTTTTTTGACTGCGTCCACAAAAATACCAAAAATATCTTTATTTTTTGATTAGTTTACAAACCATGACACTCATATCATCTTTTGCCTTACCAAAGTTGTTGTCAATGGCTTCATTTAAAATAATATCTGCCATTTTTTGTGGATTGGTAATTTCCATATCTTCTAACAGATATTTTACCCACAATTCTTTGTTTTTGTATTCTACATTCGAATCTAAGATTCCATCACTACACATGACAAGAATATCATTGTTTTCAATATCTTTATCAAACACATCACTGGTTGCCTCTTTGATAACACCTGTTGGTAAGGTAAGTGATTTGATAATTTGAATTTTTTTATTGTTTTTTATGTAAGTTGGACAGGCTCCATTTTTTATAAATTCTATATTTCCTTTATATAAATCGATGATGGCAATATCAAGTGTGGCAAATACATCTTCTGATACATTGAGTAAATTGGAATTGATTAAATCTACTGACATATCTCTTTCAAAACCAGAATCCAATAATCTTTTTAACATAGATATAACAATTTGGCTACTTTTTCTAGCTTCTGGTCCTGAACCCATTCCATCACTAATAGCTAGTAGATATTTTCCATCTTTTAATTTTGTCTGTAATAAGCTATCTCCTGATACAGAATGCTTGTCTTTTATGGCTATACTATGACCAATGTCTAATCGATATTTATCATCTGATAAAATTTCATATTTTATGGTATTTTCATTTTTGATTTCTTTTTGTGATTGTATTTTTACGTTTTCTTCTAGTACTTTATGGCATATGTTTGTGATGGTTGTATCTATATCGTTTTGATCATTTTTTTCGATGTATAGTTCTATTTTGTATCTGTCATTTTCTTTTTTGCTCATTAATATTTCTTGCACTAAAATTTCTTTTTGTTTTAATAATAAAGTTATTTGCTCTTTTTTGTCTGCATTTAAATCATCATTTTCTATTTCTTCATTTATATTATCTGCAATATTAGAAATGGCTTTGGATACTCCGTTTAGCTGTGTTTCAAAATTTTTCTGTTCTTCTTTTAAACGAATGCTCCAGATGAAATTCATTTTGCTGATTCTAAAGGCCGAATTAATAGCATTTGTCATTTTTTGAATATCACGGTCTATTTTTTCTTCATTTTGGTCAAATCCAATTACATACTGGTTGTTTTTGGCTAAGATTTTTAATACGTCTTTTTCTTTGATAAATTGATTTTCCATTAAATAGGAAAAGATTTCGTCTACAATCTTGCCTTCTACATTTTCCATATTTTCATATAAAATATTGTCTTCCATATATTCTATATTATTTAAAAGCTCTTGGATAAATTTTTGTTTATTTTTTTCTCGAATGTCTTGTTCATCTACTACTGTTGCTGCAACATTTTTATAGGTATCTGCCATTTCTTTGACAGCTTTTGATACATTATTTAATTTATTTACTGTTTCTTTGCTTCTGTTTAGCCCTCGGCTGTTGCCCATTGGTAAGAATTTGTTATCTCCTAATATGCTTTCTATATTTAAGTTTATATTTTTTGGAACCGCTAAAAGGGCAATTCCTGCAATTAATATTTCTTTTAATAAGATTAAGTTACTGACAAGTCCATTCGCCACATAAGAAAGTAGGATGTTTCCTAATACAAATCCACAAATTACACCGATTTTACCAAATTTGTTTAATATTCCTGCAATCATTCCAGAAATAGCATAAGATGCTACCACAATCGGCTCATTGTTGGCAATAATTCCTAAAGTTACGCCAATGGTTGCTCCTGCTGTTGTTCCAATTAAGATTCCATTTTTCCAACCTAATACTAGTACAATGAATATGGAAAGTACATTTCTTATGGAAAAATCAAATAATTTTAAGTCTCCTAAACTACATAGTGCAATGGATATTAGTAAACTCGTTCCTAATACTTCTTCGATAGAAAATGCCATTTTTTCATTATAATGAATCAGTATGGATAAGGAATTGGCAAATATTTTATAAAAAATAACAGCAATAATTGCCATAGATATAGCAACTAATAAATCATATAGCAAAAATTGACTGATCAACACTTTTATGATATTGACCACTACGCTGGAAAAAAAGATTCTTCTGGCAAGCATTACCTTTTCGTTTCTACTAGAATCATTATATTTTGGTTCTTTTACAAGAAAGCTTGCAAAAAATATGAGTAATGTAATGATAAAGGTAATGGCTCCCCCTGCTCCAGCACAAATGATGTTTCCGGTTAGTGCTAAAACGATAATGGCAATAATGGGTATTTCGTTTGCAATACTTGCAGCTACAATTGCCAAACTAAAGGGCGAAACATCATATCCCATATTAACCATTGATACCATAAGTGTTACGATATATAAACAAATATATTTTTTGGAAATTACATTGGCAAATATATTTTTTTGTTTAGCCAAATCTTCTTTTGTTTTTTCTGTTTCATTGATGTTTTGAAACATTTTTTTACCACCTCTTCTTTTTTTAATAACATTTTACTACTTGTCCTTTGCTTATTTTGTCTTTTTTAGTATGCTAGTTAAAAAAAGTTTTCTACATATATTGCCTTTTTTATACTACCTTTCTTTTTTTCCTTTGTTTTTTGATTTTTATTTTATTATAGATTGTCAAAAATTACAATATTTTTTGATAAAAATATATTTTTAATTTACAATCTATTTTTTAACGTTTTTAGGGTGCCCCTACCAGGACACCCTTTGTTTTATATCATGTAAGTCTGAAACGCTGATTCGAAACCAAAAATCGCAGCATTTAGATCTGCAAGTAAGCTTTTCTCTGACGCTGGCAAAATCTGGCATTCTATAAATGTTAGCATTACTTTTAATTCTGATATTATATATATCACATCTCTAACATCAAAGTTTTCTACAATTAAGCTTTTACCGCGCCTTTCTCCTAAAATATTGGGAATAGCTATATACAAGTTCTCTTCTGTGACTTGTATTTTTATGTTGGACAGTGCTTTTTCTGCCTCTTTTAGTTGCTTTACTCTTCCACACTCTTCCCATGGGTGAAGCTTGGCATTTATTTCTGCTTCGACTCCCTCTATCTTACATTGCAGGCCAAAAAGCTGCTTTTTCAAGTTTTCCGTTGCCAGTTCTAAATTGCGCCAATTTCTCCGATATGCTTCTACTTCTTTACACATGATATATCCTCCTTTAATAAAAAAAGATTGTTAGTTGCTCGCTTAAATTTTAAGCTTAATACTATATTAACATGTGTCTTATATTTTAGCAAGTGTTTTAAAAAATTCTAATTTATTTTTTTTAATATTTTATTTTATTACAAAATATTTTCCTTGATATTGATCTAAAAATTCCTTTATACTCCCATTTACTAATCTACTAAAAGATATTCCTTTTTTATCTCTAATTTGAATTAATTTATCATAAAATTCTTTTCGGAACAATATAGAACGATAAATTGAGTCTGTTTTATGAGGCTTTTTATAAAATTTTATATTGTTTTTATCTTGTAATAAG
>CALXRH010000005.1 GCA_944390625.1 uncultured Clostridia bacterium | reverse complement strand
GCTTAATCAAAACAAATGTCAATATCAAATACTTAGAACCTGCCAAACAACTAAAAAATGATTTAACCAAACCAGATATTCAATCTGCCCCAAAAGTTTCTAAAACTAGAACAGCTAGTTCTGAAATTAATGTAATCGGGCTAACCGTGGATGAAGCAATTCCTTTAATTGACAAGTTTTTAGATGATTGCTTTCTTGCTAAAATTCAAACGGCAAGGATTGTTCATGGTAAGGGAACTGGTAAGTTAAGACAGGCTATTCATAGTTATTTGAAAAAACATAAAAAAGTTAAGTCTTTTAGGATAGGTACCTATGGTGAAGGTGAAATGGGGGTTACGGTAGTAGAGTTAACATAACATTTTTTATTGGGGACAGACCCTTTCACGAAAGGGTCTGTCCCTTTTGCGAAATGACCTGTCCCCAACGGAAAATGTTATGTTAACTTTTGCAAGAATTATTTTATGCCACTTAAAAATTCACAAATCTGTTTTGCAAGAATTTCTTCCTTCCCTTTATACGAATGATTCGCTCCTTCAATATATCCAATGTCAGTATTTTTATTCTTTATTTTAGATTTTACAAATTCAGCTTGCTCACTTGCCTCTCTTTTTATTAACTCTTGTGTATCTCCCCATCTCATAAATAAAGGAACTGATATATTATTCAAAACTTGAAACTCTTCCTCTTCCTTACTGTATCTTGCGAAATCAATCTGATTATAGTATTTCACATATTTTAAAAATGTTTTTACAGACATCGGATGAATGGTACTTCCTTCTGGCATTAAAATTGATGTGTTATTTTCTTTTTCCTTTTGAAGTCCGTATTCAATATATTCTTTTGGTGTAAAGGATAACATCATGTCGGGAATATCAATTAATGATAATAATAAGATTCCTTTTATATATTTTATGTACGGATTCTTTTCTTTTCGCATTTTGTTATAAGTATATACAATTTTAGTTGAACCTAAACTATGACCTTGCAAATATATGGATGTATAGCCTAGTTCAATTGCATATTTTATGGCTCCTAGTATATCATAATATCCCTCTTGAACATCTTCAAAAGCGGTTCCTCCTATAAATTTACTTCCATCTTTTCTTTTCATATATTTGATTATTTCACTACCTCTATTATTAAAAGAAAGTGAATCAATCGCTATATTTTCGACTTCTCCTGCAATGATTTCCTCTCTTTTTTTTAAGCAATTGCTTGTCATCCCATGTACTTCGATTAAAAGTTTTTTTGTGTTATTTTCACTTTGATATAGGATTCCATTTAATAAAACATCATCTTCGGCATAAAATTTTACTATTTCTACATTCATAACCTTTTACCTTTCCTTTGTTATTTTTAGTTTAGGCTGTTTGCTTGTATTTTATTCTATTTTCTAAAAAATAGCAAGAAAATTTAGGTATTTCGTTAGATTGTATGTAAGCTACAAAAAAAGTACCTTTTTGGTACCTTTTCTATGCTATATATAAAACTATTCTGAATCCCATCATAATTCCACTCGTATCCGTGTTTCCATGTCTGTGAACGCCTGCAGCTTTATTCGAACCCGCATTTGCTCCTATCCCTCTTTGTATTACTTTTCCATTAGCATCTGTTTCTGTTGTAAATTCCCATAGATTTCCATATATATCAAAAATATTATTAACTTTACTGTTATTATGCACTCCTGTTCCCAAACAAATAAACTCATTTATTGTTTTAGTATACTGTCCTTTATGCCAATTAGCTATATCATTTTTATCTTGTATTGCATATAATCCATTTATTGTATATTGCGAATTATAAAAATTCCCAATTTCTGAATAATATTTATCAGCATTACTACTATTATCGTATGTTCCTCCTGTTATAATCCATTCTAACATCGTATCCCATTGTTTTCCTGTTATTAATCCACTTTTTACATTTTCATTATTTACAATTTTTCTTGATATCTCTGCTGCATTATCTCTACTTACATAATTCCATACTTCTTTTCCCTGTTGTATTACAGGCTTTACTGTTATGCCATTGTATATTGGTTCAATTTTATTTATATTTACGACATCTGGGCTATCATCTATATCAACATTTGATACTCTCGGTATATTTTCAGACATTGCAGTTTCATATCTACCTACATAAAATCCTTGATACTTTTCTATTTGAGAAAATTCATTTTCAACCGGGATATATTTTTGCAAATCTTGTAAACTATTAATATCTACTTGATAAGCAGTAAATTTATCATTTTGAGCATAACACCCATATTTAACAACATTTTCACTTGTATCTAAATCTTGAGTAATACAAGGTATCCAAACAAATTCATTTCCTGATTCATCCATAATTACTAATCCATTATTCCACCCCATAGGTAATCCCTCTTCATTTGTTACCCAAGAAGCATCTTTAGTTTCAAGAGGTATAAATCCTTTAGGAATAATAGGATTATTATATGCGTATTCATATTCCCCTTGTATGTTTCTATTTTCTTGCTTTTGGTATATAGCATTTCCTAAATCTATTTCTGTAACTTCATTAGATGAAATTTTATATATATTATCTTTTGTATAAAAAATAAATTCATCAGTGTTATTATCATATACTTTTAAAATTCCATCTTCAAATACTTTATCTAATTCTTCTTGTAATGTATCAATATCTAATTTTTGATATCCATTCTCTCCCATTTGTACTCCTAATATTGCTATTTCTATTTTTTCTATATCTTCTGCCCTTTTTGTATTCTCTCTAGCTTTATTGGCTTGTGTCAATATTCCATTATTTCCTGTTAATGTTGCAATACTTACTCCTGCTAAAATTAACAACACAATTGTCACCACTAAAGTAATTAAAGTTATTCCTTTGTTTCTTTTTAAATTCATCTTTTTACCTCCTATAACACGTTTCTTTTATTCAACGTTCATTATATCACCTAGGTTGAATTTATGCAACATTTTATATAAACTTTTTTGATAAAATTAATAAAATTTTTAATAAAAAGAAGGAATGTAAATGGAATTATCTGAAGTAATTACTCTAAGAATTTTAGAATTACTATCTCAAAATAATATGAATGTATATCAATTAAGTAACAAATCAGGCGTTCCTCGTTCCACCTTGTCTAAATTTTTGTCTCGAAAAACCAAAACAATCCGACTTGAAAATTTATTATACATATGTGAAGCTTTTCATATAACTCTTGGACAATTTTTTAGTGATACCCGATTTGATGAGGCCGAAGCAAATGAGTGGCAAAAAGAATAATTTTTCTCATTGGGGACAGACCCTTTCGCGAAAGGGTCTGTCCCCAATGAGAAAAATCATTTAATTTTCCCATATATTCTTTATATAATAAGGTGTCATTTTCGTTATTCTAGCAATCTGTGCTAAACTCGTTCCTTTTAATTCTTTTAAACTCATTAAAATTTCATCTCGTTTATCTTTTTCTAATAATGATACATCACTTGCATTTTTTAAACTAAATTTTTGAATAATAAGATTTCTTACATCTTCTTCACTTAATTTTTTGATTAATTCAAATTCCGCAAAATTATACAATTGTTCTTTATCATCATTTATTAAAGTATAATTTTTAAATTCTTCGATACTATCGCCAAAATAATGCATTAGCACATTTTTATTTATAATTTTCTCTTTTCCAACATACTCTTTGTAGCTACTCCACTTATAATTCTCTGTTTTAGCTATATTAGCTTTTTCTGGATTTCGGTGTATGTACTTACAAACCGTTAAAAAATAATTTAAATTTTCTACTTTTTTACTAAAAAATCTATTTTGAAAAAGATGCCCTGTTCGATTAAATTTTTTGTTGAAATAGGCAGAATATCTAACTGCTAAACTTTGAATTGCTTTTGATAAAAAATTATTTTTGACTCTAATAATCATATGAATATGGTTATTCATTAAACAATATGAAAAAATTTCATAATTAAACTTCTTTTTGGTTTCCTCGACTCTTTCTAGAAATACATATCTATCTTGGTCTTCATAAAAAATATCAGTTTTATCATTTCCTCTCAAAATGATATGATAAATATTTGTCTCACTAAACTCTCTTGGCTTTCTTGGCAATAAAAAATCCTCCTTTTTTTTCATTGGGGACAGACCCTTTCGCAAAAGGGTCTGTCCCCAATGAGAAATTTTATATAGAAACAGTTTCTTGCTCCCCTGTTTCCATATTCTTAATTGTATATGTGTTTGAATTCACTTCATCCTCTCCTATTACTACTGTATATGGGATTTGAAGTTTGTCTGCATATTTAAACTGTGCTTTTACTTTTTTGTCTTCAAAGTATATTTGAACTTTTTTTCCTTCATTTCTAAATTTGTTTGCAAGTTTTGCAACATATTCAAAATCTTTTGTCATAGAAATAATAAGTATATCTGCAATTGATTTTTTGCTAGCTTGAATTAATTTGACTTCATTTAATTGATAAAATAGTCTTGTTCATCCTATTGATATACCCACTCCTGGAAGCCTTTTATCTGTGTAGTATTCTGCTAAGTTTTCATATCTTCCACCTGAGCATATACTGCCTAATGATTTATAGTCATCTAAAAAGGTTTCATAAACAGTGCCTGTATAATAATCTAATCCTCTTGCTATGGTTAAATCGATTTTGAAACTTTCTTCTGGAACTTCAAACAGTCTTATATATTTTACAACATTTTCCAGTTCTTGTAAACCTTTTTCAAACTTTTCACTCGAAATTTTCAAATCCTTTAATGCTTGTAATTTTTCATCTGTTGAACCTTTAATTTCAATAAAGTACATAATTTGATTAATTTTTTCCAAATCGATATTTAATTCCTGTAGTTCTTTTATTACTTTTTCTTTTCCGATTTTTTCGATTTTATCGATGATTCTTAGAATATCTGCTGATAAACCGTCTAAAGCCAAACTCTCAAATAAACCATTTAAAAGTTTTCTATTATTCATACAAATCGTAAATTTTTGGAATCCTAATTCCTTGAATGTGTTATATATAACATTTGGAAGTTCTGCATCATTTATAATACTTAACTCTCCATCACCAATTATGTCTATATCACATTGATAAAATTCACGAAATCTGCCCTTTTGCTGTTTTTCTCCTCTATAAACTTTACCAATCTGGTATCTTCTAAAAGGAAAAGCTAAATTTCCATAATTTTTAGCAACATATTTGGCAAGTGGTACAGTTAAGTCAAACCTTAAGCTTAAATCATTATCCCCCTTATTAAAACGATAAATCTGCTTTTCCGTTTCTCCTCCTGCTTTTGCTAAAAGAACTTTGGAATCTTCTATAATCGGTGTATCCAATGGTAAAAATCCAAATTTTTCATAACTTTTTCGAATTGTATCTTTCATGTGATTAAATAAAATTTGTTCTTGTGGTAATAATTCCATAAATCCTGGAAGTGTGCGTGGTTCTGTTTTATTCATTTTTTATCATCTCCTTTAGGTTTACATAATATTTTCTATTGGGGACAGACCCTTTCGCAAAAGGAACTGTCCCTTTTGCGAAAGGGTCTGTCCCCAATAGAAAAAAAATTAATCAGGTATCAAAAAAGTAAGTAGCTTCCAAATCTGCTTCATGAGTAAGTAATGCGATTGGATATTTGGTAAAAGCTAATCCTATCGTACTATATTGCTCTTTTGGTTCCGTATAGCCCATATGCCAGCGAATAGCATATTTTTCTTCTGGTGTTAATTTGATATATTCTGTTATCATCATTACTGATTTTTCTCCGTGCCCATATGGTATGGTATCTTCTATTGTATAGTATGGTACTTTTTCCCAAACACCTAAGGCATTTTTAGCATTACGATAGTCTATTTTATAGTAATTCGCTTTGCAAATATCATGTAGTAAGGCTATTAAAATGATGGATTCTGGTGGTGTTTTAATTTCTATACAAGCTGTTTTTACTTTTTCTTTTAAGATTTCATATACTTTTAAACTGTGTTCTACTAAACCATGTTCTCTACTTCCATGAAAACGTGTACTGGCTGGTGCTTCAAAAAAATCTGTTTTTTGTATAAATTCTATTAAGTCTTCTATATTTTCTCTATTGGTACTTTTTAATAATTGTAAAAATTCTTCTTTCATTTTTATAAATTCTCCTTTCATTTTTTTCATTGGGGACAGACCCTTTCGCAAAAGGGTCTGTCCCTTTTGCGAAAGGGTCTGTCCCCAATGAAAAAAATAATTAAGCGAAGGATTTAACCTTCGCCATCTCCTTCTATTTTTTGTTTTATTTTAAGTGCTTTTTTTCTAATTCTTTGAATTGCCGTATCTACTGATTTGACTTTACTATCTAGCTTTGTTGCTATTTGAGCATATGTTTCCCCGTTTTTGTAATGAGCTAGCACCTTTTTTTCAAAATCACTTAAGCTATCATTAATTGCTTTTTCAATTACAGTAAAATACTCTTTTTGGGTTATGATATCCAATGGATCTTCTCCTGTTTTTCTCGTATCTAGTATATCGATTACTTGTGTTTCGTCACTTTCCTCATAGGCTCTAGAATTTAGCGATAGAGATGAATTAAGTGGGATATGCTTTTGCCTGTTGGAATTTTTTACAGCTGTTATCATTTGCCTTTCGATACATAGTCCTGCAAAAGTTTTGAATGAGTTTTGTTTTTGTCCGTCAAATGATTTTACCGCCTTGTATAAACCTATGTATCCCTCTTGCAACATATCTTCTTTTTCAGAACCTACCATAAAAAATTTATTTGCTTTTATACTTACTATGTCTTTATATCTTTCTATTAAGCAGTCAAGTGCCATATTATTTTGATTTTTGGTTACTTCTTGTAGTAAGTTTTCGTCTGACATTTGATTATAATTTTTGTCAAATTTATTTATCTCAGGGTCTGACATTTATTGCTCCTTTTATACTAATTTATTAGATACTGGTATTATATTAATAAAAATAAGTGATGTCAAGCTTTTTAGCACATTTTAAAATATTTTTTGCTTTTTTGTCAAAATCTTTTTCTTCTTTAGAAATGACTATTTTAGATTGTTTTTTTGGTTCGCTATTTTGTATATGTTTTTGTTGTAAATACTCTTTTACTTTTTGTGCTACAGCTACCCCTGTATTGATTAGTGTAACTCTACCTGAAAATTCATTTTGGATAATTTCGTCGTAAATTGGATAATGGGTACATCCTAGAATTAATGTATTGACCTTATTTTCTTTAAAAATTTCCATATATTGATGAATAGCATCTAGACTTTCTTTGGATTTTGCTTTTCCTTCTTCTGCAATACTTGCCAATAAAGGACAAGCTTTATTTACCACTTTTATATCTGGTATTTTTTGTTTTAAACTTTTTTCCCAAGCACCACTTTTTATGGTTCCTGTTGTTGCTATGACTCCTATTTTTTTTAAAGGTAGACTTTCTACATAATTTACAGTTGGCTCTATAATTCCAATAATCGGAATATCAAATAATTCTTCCATAACCGTTAAAGCTTGGCTAGTTGCTGTACCACAAGCTATTACTATCATTTTTACATTTTGTCGAATTAGATATTCGATATTATTTCTAGAAAATTGAATAATTTCTTCTCTGGTTTTGTCTCCATACGGAAAATGTAAAGTATCTCCTAAATAAATAAAATTTTCTTCTGGCATACACTCTTCTAGTTCTTTTAAAACCGTTAAACCTCCTATTCCAGAATCAAATATTCCAATTGCTCTTGTATCCATGTTCTGTCTATGATTAGCTTATAAGCTAATTCTCCTTTCTTAAATTTGATACAAAATTGGAAAAGAGCTCTATCCCCTTTTCCAATTATTTAACTACTTCATAAATTACAAAATTATCATCTGAATATATTTTATGATAATTTTCTGGTTCTGTTTCGTCGATTAACATCCTGATTTTGGCATTTTTATATAAAATCACATGAGTGATATCATATTTTTTGAATGTTGAACCATAATATACTCCTATATTGGATGTATTGATGAAATCCATAAAAATATCTTCTTCTCCATTAAATTCTGGTGAATATAAGTCTGCTCTTGAGTCTATGAATACTGGTATTCCTTTATATAACAAGTAACTACCATAATTATATTCATTAAATAATCTTATATTTTCTACATCTAAATTTTCTAGTATCCAATCAGCTGCTTCAACTGGATATGTTTTCGTACTTACATATACATCGTTTTTCTTTTCTTCTATATATTTTATGCTTAGAACAATAATAAGACAACTTGCAATTACCGAAAAAGCCCCAATAATTTGTTTCGATAATTTTTTAAGCTTATCGACTCCATATATTGTTAGTGCTTCTGTTATCATTCTATTTAAAATAAGTGAACCTAGTAAAACAAACATGGTTGACTGTCTTCTTGATGAAAACATTAAATAAGTTAAACCACCTAACATAAATAAATCGGTTAATCTTATCTTTACCTTGGTAAAAATTAAAAGGGAAAGAACGATTATAATTGTACACATAATTGGTATATTTTCTACCAGTGTTAGTGGTAAATGTTCATTGATATTACTTACCGTATTTCCAGCCATCGTTTTAAATAGATAGGTATATGGCGTAGTTCCAAGTGGAGTTAAAAAGCCAGTTAATGCACAAATCAGCATGACTAAGATAAGCCATTTTACGTTTTTATTTTTTTTCATTCTAATTTTGTATGGTTCTTCTGCTTCTCTAACTTTCCTTCTTTTTTCATTTGAAATATATATTTCTTCTAATGATTTGGTTAATTTTTCTACGATTTGTTTATCTTTTTTATGAATTTTCAATAAAAATTTTCTATATAGTATTCCTATTTTTTGATAAATCGAAATGTCAGAAATCACACATATAATATATTCTGCAATATAAGGAAAACTAATAACAAATATAAATGGCCAAACCGCTACATGAAGATTGGCAATCAAAACAGATGCTAGAATAATGCCTATCCCGTAGTAAATTTTTTTAGGATTTTCTAAAAATTTTTCTATAAAATATATTACAAATAAATATATGATAAATGTTGTCAATTGCGCTCTTGCAGCAATATATCCTTTTAGTAAATACATCGAACCTAATGTGAGTAAAAAAGATATTAGCTGATTTTTATTTAGTTTTTTATTCACTTTGTATATTGTAATTCCCAGTATTATGGACATAGCACATACAGAAATATAGATTCCATCCCAGCTTCCTAGATTATAGATTAAACTCATGATGACATCATACAACCAATGTGGATAGGTGTATGGCAAGTCTTCGTGCCATGAAAAATGGTCTTTTCCGTCGATACCATTTTCTAGAATTAGGTTTCCAATTGATACAGTATAATAGGTATCATTTTGAAGTGTTTTGGGAGCTAAACTAAAACTAAATAAAGCAATTATGATTAATATTATGGTTTCTAAGATTAAATTTTTTTTGCTTTTTAATATATTTAAAAATTTTTTCATATAAATCCTTTCTTTTTTGTTTGCTAAAATTTGCTTTTATTAATTGCTTGTCGAACCAAAACCGCCTTTTCTTATGCCACTTGCTTTGTCATTATCTGTAGTTAAATATTTTAGAAACATGGCTTGTCCTATGGCATCTCCCTTTTTGATATGTAAATCTTCGTCTTTTAAGTTAATTAATGAGAACATAAT
This sequence comes from uncultured Clostridia bacterium, assembly GCA_944390625.1. Classification (GTDB taxonomy): domain Bacteria; phylum Bacillota; class Clostridia; order TANB77; family CAG-508; genus CAG-269. Next base: position 469 of record CALXRH010000005.1, on the reverse strand, counting down.
ATGACCATCGTTTGTTTCATTTTCGTAATAATCTCCATCTACTACTCCCACGCTATTAGATAGAACAATTCCTTTTTTAGGAAATCCCGAACTTTTTGCCATTAAATATAGTACTTCATCTTCTTGCATATAAGCTTTTAACCCAGTTGCAACTAATGTTGGTTTCATTCCTTTTTTAAAACTTGGTACTATGGTGTCTTCTGCAGCTTCTATGTCATAGGCCGCTGAACATTTTGTTTTTCTTTCTGGAAGTACAATTCCTTTGTCTTCAAATCCCTTTGCTATTTCAAATCCTCTTATTTTTTCCATTTTTATTCCTTCTTTCTTTTGGATATATATTTTTTACCTATTATTTGTATAACAATATCTTTAAAAAGTCAAGCATTTTTTTCAAAAGGGACAGGTCATTTCGCAAAAGGGACAGACCCTTTCACGAAAGGGTCTGTCCCTTTTGCGAAATGACCTGTCC
>CALXRH010000004.1 GCA_944390625.1 uncultured Clostridia bacterium | reverse complement strand
CACCTCTTTATTACTATTTTATGATTATTTTTATGTTTTATTCATGTTATAGTAATATTTTAGCATTTTTTTGGCCATTTGTCAAATGTTATCAGGATTTTATAAATTTATTAATATGATTAGCACCGTAGAATTAGACCCTGAAAATCATAACCAAGCAATTGTAGTCAAAAATATAGACCATACCATTTTATATGATAAAGACGGAAAGGAGCTTGCCGTGATTGACGGTGGTTATTTGGATATCGGAATTACAGATACCATGAAAGATTTATTTGTCAAATAGAAAAAATAAACCAATAAAAACTTTATTGATTTATTTCAAAAGTCAAAGCATTTTTATGAATGGGGTGGATAAAAGAAAGTTTATAACAGGTCAAAAAATAAGTTTTGATCAAATCTGATTTACCACCATATAAATCATCACCAAGCAAAGGATGTCCAATCGAAGCAAAATGAACTCGAATTTGATGGGTTCGACCAGTTTCCAAAATACATTTTACCAAAGATGTATTTTCCAATTCTTTTAAAACTACAAAATGAGTAACTGATTTTTTACCATCAGGAGAAATACACCTTTCTATGATACTGCCCTTTTTTCTGGCAATCGGTTTATCAATCCTTCCTTTTTTTTCTTCCAAAATACCAGAAACAAGGGCTACATATTCTTTTTGAAAAGTATGGTTCGACATTTGCCTAATCAAACATTCTTGAATATATTCATTTTTAGCAAAAACAATTAAGCCAGAAGTATTTAAATCTAAACGATTAACTGGCCTAATTTTTTTTGGTAAATTAATGGTATCAAAATAAAATTTTAATCCATTAGAAATGGTATCATCAAAATGGAGACAAGATGGATGAACAGCTATTCCAGAAGGTTTATTTAAAACCAAAAACCATTCATCTTCATATAAAATATCTAAATCCATTTTCTTGGCCAGGATGTTGGAATTGTCCTCTGGATAATTAAAATCAATGGATAGAATATCATTTTTATGTACAATATTTCTAGTATCACAAGGGGAACCATTAATCGATACTAACTTATTTTTTATTAGTTTGCTCAAAAGTCTAGAAGAGATTTGTAATTTATTTTTTAAGATTTGATTTAAACTAAAAGAATCCTCTTTTACGGTATAATATAATATCATATAAAAAACCGAACCTTTCCTTTATAAAATAGACCAAATTTAGTAAACGAAAAGATTACTAAATTTGGTTTTCAATTTTCTATGATTCATTATTATCATTATAATGATTTTTATTGGTCATTCCAACAGAATAATAATATACTAGAGCAACAATTGCAATTGCTGCAACAGCTAAAATTAGCCAAATCCAAGTAGTTGAATTCATACCAAATAAAGTGGTATTAGTTGTTGTTGCAGTTCTTGTAGCGGTATAATTTCCTGTGTTATTTGTTGTCATAGTAGCTGTATTATTGGTTGTAGTATTCATTCTATCAGTCCTATTATTAGTATCTGTCATAGCATCAGATGCACCATTTTCCATATCTTCTGTTACATCTTTTGATGTATTAGAAATATCTTTGGCAGCATCTTCCACGCCATTTTCGGCATTACCAACAACATTTCTTACCGCATTTGCAGCATTTTCCATAGTTGATGTTGCATCAGCTGCAAAAGTATAGCCAATACTAAATAGGATAGCAAAAGTTAATAATAACAATCCGAATAAAAACTTTTTTTGCATTTTCCATATCCTCCTAAAAAAATTAGTTTAAAACTAAACTTAATAATATTATTATTTTTTTAGGATAAAATATACTATGAAAAAAATTCAAAAAAATAAAAAGGTGCAAAATTAAATACACCTTCTTAAAAATTAATTATTACTTAATCTTATCAAAATTGCTATGGCAAAAAAGATCAATAAAATACCAATTACAATTAAAGCGATGTTGATAAGATTGGTTATGGTTGAAGTATTTGAATTGGATACATTTGATACACTACTTACAGTAGAAGATGTATTTGAGGTAAACAGGTCATTTGTGGAAGATGTGTTATTCGTTCTAGTTGTATTATTATCGACACTGCTATTTGTGGTACTAGTATTGGATGTACTAGAATTTTCTGTTAAATTTAAATCAATAGCATAGCAATTACCAAAGAAAAATAGAATTGCTATTACAAAAATGATCATTATTTTTACTAATTTTGACATAATAAATTCCTCCTTAAGACTTTTTCATTCGATTTACAATAATAATATCATAACACAAAAAAATAGTTTTTGTCTATAATTTTTAAAAAAATTCTAAAAACATTGTAAAAAATATAAAATTCTGGTAAAATATACCTATAACTTGGGAGGAAGGGTAAATGTATTCAATAGAAGAATTTGACAAAGAAAAGACAAAAGTTTTAAAATATATTATGTATAAAAAAAGAACGGAAAATGAAGTAAGAACTAAATTTCAAAATACAATGGAAGAAGAGCTTCTAGACGATATGATAGAATATCTAAAAGAGGCAAAATACATCGATGATACAGACTATATCCAAAAAATGATTCAGTATTTCAAAAATATTAAAAATTTATCTCAAACAGAGTTAAAATACAAACTTATGGCAAAAGGTTTAAATAAAAATTTAATCGAAGATTATTTCTATGAAAACAAAGAAGAACTAACAGAATACGAAATAAACTCAGCTATCCATATCATAGAAAAAAAGAGAAAAGACTTAGAAGATGCAGAAATAAAACATTATTTATTAAAAAAAGGATATAAACAAGACAATATAGCAAAAGCATTTGAAAAACGAACTTAAAGAAAGGAACTAAAAATGAAAAACATACTGTTTTCAGCGTATTCGCTAAATGTCGGAGGAATCGAAACAGCATTAATCACATTATTAAAAAAAATACACATAAAATATAACATAACCTTAGTTTTAGAAAAAAAAGAAGGCATGTTTTTAAAAGATATACCAGAAGACATAAAAATTGAAACCTATGAGCCAAGCAAAAAGAAGAATAAAATGATACGAAAAACCATAAACTTCTTAAAACAACAAAAATTCAAGTTAAAATACAAAAACAAATTCGACTTTTCTGCCTGTTTTGCAACCTATAGTTATCCTGCATCCTTTGTTGCACGAACAGCTAGTAAAAATAGTTGTTTATGGGTACATAATGACTATCTAAATTTTTATGATCAGGATGTAAAAAAATACAAAGAATTTTTTTACCAATTAAAAATACAGGAATTTAAAAAAATTGTATTTGTATCAGAAAACGACAAAAATGTATTTATAAAGCATTTTAAAGAATATAAGGAAAGGTGTGTGACATGTAATAATTTAATTAATTACCAAGCTATTCAACAAAAAGCAAAAGAAAAAATTTCTGATTTTGAAAAAAAAGAAAATCTCGTTACCTTCATTCATATTGGAAGGCATGACGAAAAACAAAAAAAACTAAGCAGAATCATACAAGCTACTAAAAGATTAAATCAAGAAGGTTATAAATTTCGAGTAATCTTAATAGGAGAAGGGGAAAATACAACTCAGTATAAAGAGCAAGCCAAAGAAATTCCTAACATAGAATTTTTAGGAGCCAAGAAAAATCCATATCCCTATTTAAACCAGAGTGATTGCTTCATTTTATCATCTGATTTCGAAGGTTATCCAGTGGTATTTATCGAAAGCATGATATTAGGAAAACCAATTATCACAACAGAAGTATCAGACAGTAAAACCGAAATCAAAGACAAATTTGGAATCGTGGTAGAAAAATCAGAAGAAGGAATATACCAAGGAATGAAACAATATTTAGAATATGGATTTAACATGAAACCATTTGACCCAGAAGAATATAATCAAAACATCTTAAAAAAATTAGAAGAAATCATAAAATAAGGAGAAATATGATCAGTTTTATCATACCAGCATACAACGCTGAAAAAACAATCGAAAATACCATTAGGTCCATACTAAACCAAGAGCAAGCAGACTTAACCTATGAAATCATTGTCATAAATGATGGCTCGACAGACCAAACCGATTTTATGATGCAAACATGGAAAGAAAATTCAAAAATAAAATACTTTGTAAAAGAAAATACGGGGGTCGCAGACACAAGAAATGAGGGCGTCCAAAAAGCAACAGGAGAATACATCATTTTTGTAGATAGTGATGACTATATTGCACCAAGCTTACTAAAAGATATAGAACCATATATTAAGCAAAACATAGAACTTATCAAATGGAACCCTGTATTTGTAGACGAAAACCAAAACGAACTAAGTCGTAAAAAAGGAATAGCTTTTGGAAAAGTAACAGGAGAGCAAGGCTTTAATCTTTTATTTGGAAATGACAATTTTTTAGATTGTCTTTGGAATTATGCCATAAAAAAAGAAATTATGCTAGCATTTCCAAAACGGAGCCTATCATGAAGACTTTGCTATCATGCCACTTATTTTATTAAGAGCCAAAACGATGGTTTCTACAGGAGCCTATGAATACTTCTATGTACAAAGTAAAAATAGCATCATGCGAAATGAGGATTCCCAAAAAACAAGACAAAAATTGCAAGATAAATTAAATCATTTTGATAACTTAGTTAAACAAGTAAGTCTTATGCAACTAGAAAAAAACACCAAAGAAAATGTAGCCATATTTGCCACGAATTCATTATTGGTTGTTGTACCAGAATTAAGTGGTGAAATGAAAAAATGGTATGAAAAAGAATTAAACTTAAGAAAAATTTCAAAATATATAAAACCAAGAAATTTAAAACAATTAATCAAAAAAATAATTTTAAAAATAAAATATTAAGGAGAATCAAAAAATATCAATGTTAACAAGTATAATCGTTTTAATTATATTAATTTTAATTAATGCCTTTTTTGCGGCGGCAGAAATCGCATTTATATCACTAAATGACGCAAAAATAGAAATGCAAGTAAAAGAGGGAAACAAAAAAGCGAAAACCATTCAAACGATGCTAAAAAATCCAAGTAAATTTTTAGCAACCATTCAAATAGGCGTAACCTTAGCAGGGTTTTTATCCAGTGCTTTTGCCTCAGATGCTTTTGCAGACAGACTAGCACCAGCTTTAAATACCATACTTCCAAGTATTTCGATTAGTACATGGAGAAGTGTGTCAATTATCATTATTACATTAATTTTATCTTATTTTACACTTGTATTTGGAGAGCTAGTGCCAAAAAGATTAGCCATGAAATATTATGAAAAAATATCTTTTGCAAGTATTGGAGTTATAAGAGTTATTTCACTGATTACCGCACCATTTGTAAAATTTTTAACCTTTTCAACCAACTTTATATCTAAATTATTTGGTGTAACAGGAGAAGAAGAAGACAATGTTACAGAAGAAGAAATTAGAATGATGATTGATGTAGGAGAAGAAAAGGGAACCATTGAAGAAGAAGAAAAAGAAATGATTAACAATGTTTTTGAATTAAATGATAAAGTGGTTTCTGAAATCATGATACCAAGAAATAAAATTTTTGCTTTAGATGAAGATTTAAGTATTGCAGAAGTAATCGAAAAATTATCGGAAGATACAAGATATAGCAGAATACCAGTATATGAAGAAACCATAGATAATATCAGAGGAATTGTTTATATAAAAGATATTTTGCTTTCTACCAAAAATAAAAACTCCAAAATTAAAAATTTAGTAAAAGAAGCCTATTTTGTTTCAGAAACCAAAATGGTAGATGAATTGTTCCAAGAATTAAGAAAAAATAAAAAGCAAATTGCTATTGTTTTGGATGAATATGGTGGAACAGCAGGTATGGTAACAATGGAAGATATCCTAGAAGAAATTGTTGGAGAAATTTATGATGAATATGATAAAGAAACCGACAAATTCAAAAAAATAGATAATAATACTTTTATGTTTGATGCTAGCATTGCTTTATATGATGTTGAAAAACTTTTGGATATCGATATTGATGAGGAGGAAGTAGATACTTTAAGTGGCTATTTAATAAAACTTTTAGATCGAATCCCGAAAGATGGTGAAAAGCCTGTTATTGAAACAGAGAAAGTTACCTACAAAGTGGAAAAGGTTTATAACCGAAAGATTATAAAAGTTAAAGCTTGTAAGAATTTATAGTGAAAAGTTGCTCTAAAAGGGAGCAACTTTTTTAGATTTGCAAAAAAATTAAAATTATGGTAAAATATAACTCATTGTAAGAAAAAAAGGAGAAAACAATGTTAGAAATATTATTAGATGCGGTAATTGATACCGTAAAATTAATTCCATTTTTATTTGTAACATATTTAATTATGGAATATATCGAAAATAAGACCAGTAGTAAAATGAAAGAAAAAATTCAAAAAGCTGGAAAATTTGGACCTTTAATAGGAGCAATGGTAGGAATTATACCACAATGTGGCTTTTCGGCATCAGCTACGAATTTATATGCTTCTAGAATTATATCAATAGGAACTTTAATTGCTGTTTATTTAGCAACTTCAGATGAGATGATACCTATTTTTATTTCAGAAGGAATGCCAATTGGTTTATTATTGGAAATCCTAGCAATTAAATTAATTTTGGGTGTATTTTTTGGATTTTTGGTGGATTTTATTTTTAGAAAAATAAACAAAAATAAAAAGCAAGAGGAAATTGTAGATATATGTGAGGAAGAACATTGCCATTGTCATGAAAAAGGAATTGTAAAAGCAAGTTTAACCCATACAATTAATATCACAATCTATATTTTTATTATTACTTTGGCTATAAATTGCTTGATTGCTCTTGTAGGGGAAGAGACAATCGAAATGTTTATTCGAAATAATGCGTTTTTAGGACCGGTTGTTGCAAGCCTAATTGGGCTAATTCCAAATTGTGCAGCATCTGTTATTATAACCAATTTATACATAGACAATGTATTAAATCTAGCATCTTTAATTGCAGGATTACTTACAGGAGCGGGTGTTGGATTAATTGTATTATTTCGAACCAATAAAAAACACTTAAAAGAAAATTTGACAATTATGGGATTAATTTATGTGATTGGTGTAATTTCTGGTTGGGGATTACAGTTGATTGGAATATAAAAAAGAGATAATATAAAAAATCGGAAGAAATATCTTCCGATTTTTTTAATCATTATTATTTTTCTTCTTCAAATCAACCACAATCGCATCATCATTATCTAATAAAAATTTAGAAGATGGGTTAGATTGAATTGGATCTACTTCATGACTCTTTTTGTCCGTAAAACTTACTTTTCTAGGATTAAATTTTTTCATGTTAGAATTTGGACTATCTGTTGGTTCTGATATGGCATCAACCGAAGTAAATTTTGAAAAGTCATAATTTTTACCTTTATGTTTTTCTTTGTATTTAGCAGGCATAAATTCGATAACACCATCACTGTTCATTGGAGCACCACTGTCACCAACAATTTTGTAAGCACATTTATTGTCTGTAAAGAATTGCATATTACCAGCCATGATTTTATCTTTCCAGTCGAATTTTACATCTTTAAAATCGCCCATTTCACCATTACTTTTCTTAAGGTCTTGCTTAAATTGCCATTGTTTCCATTGCCCAATTTCTTTTTGCCACCATTGTAATTCATCGATTGGTGCTGCTCCACCAGTAAATACTTTACTTGAGCAGTTAGAAAGTATAGTACTATTAAATTTGTTCATGGTAATATTATCTGATTCAACACTTCCAATACTTACATTGGTAACACCAGATGTACCAAACATAGAGATACTTTGTGCTGAAATAGTTGTTCCAACACAATATTTTCTGTACATAGTAAATATTGTTTCTGTATCTTTTGATACATAATCTGGAAATTCATCAATATAAAGGTAGTGAGGGATACGAGTTTTTTCATTTCCAGGTCTTCTTAATACGGCATTTTGCATCGATAAAATAAAGAATAGACCAAATGCTGTACTTGCGAATTTTCCGGAGTCTCCACGACGAGTACAAACAAAGATAAAGTCACCATTGGCTAAGGTTTCGTCAAAGTTGATATTATCATGTCGATTACATAAGATATTTTTGATTTTAGAAGAACGAAGCAAATTCTCTAATCGGCTTGCTATGTAAAATGCATATTTTTCCATATTTTCTAATCCACGACTTTGTGGGTAGAAATTTTTTTCGAAAAAAGTAATTTGCATCGAATATTCTTCAGCTAATTCTGTATCTTTTTTTAGAATTTCACACATTTTTTGTACTAAACTAAAATTATTAAATAATTTTAGTAAATCTTCCATATTAGGAAGAATGCCATCATGCATTTGTGGATAGATTAGTTTTAAAAGTATGGTTAAATTTTCTAAAATTTGTATGACAACATCTTCTGAAAAATTATCATTATCAGGTGCTTTTATTCCATTTAAAGT
>CALXRH010000003.1 GCA_944390625.1 uncultured Clostridia bacterium | reverse complement strand
TATCTGTTATATCTTTTCCTATATTCCAATACAATAATGTCATTTCTTGGTTTACTGTAGTTGCTACATTTCTTTTTGCATTTTCTATCAATGTAACTATTCTGTTATACAAGTCATCAATATTAATGCTATCTATATTTTCTAATTCGTTCATATTCTCCTCTTTCTAATTTTGCAGATGATGTCTGCAAAATTTATTTATCTTTTAACAATTAGCATTATATCATGTATTTTAAAATTTTTCATTATAAATTCAAAAAAGATGACATTGTATTATTATTTTTTACAATTCATCTTTCAAATATGTGAAAATTTTATAATTTACTAAATTGCTTGTAGGAGGAAACCTTTGCTATTACTACATTTTATTCTTTCGTCATAAGAGAACAAAATTGTTACGACTAAAGCAATTAGCGTAATTCCTTTATTTTTATCTAAAAATCTCTTCATCTTGTTTCTCCCTTTCCAAATTTCTTTTACAAATATTATCTTCATTTTTTCAGAAATTAACCGTTTTTTCTTTTGTTTTCCTCCTTTCTATTTTTATAGAATTTAAAAACGACTTTTATCGATTTTAATTATACTTTATTTTAATTTTTTTGTAAATATTTTTTCACATCTTTTTTTGTTCTTTTGCCTTCCCCTCTTAATTTTCGTCAAATGCAAAACGCTTAAGATATGCAGTGTCTCCATATGTAATTAATATGATATAATTATATAAATTTATTTAAATTCTATTTTCTACTATCATTCTCCCAAAATCACTTCCCAATAAAACTATTGCCAAAAGGCAAAAAAAAACTTACTGGCAACTTTCTAGTTGTCAACAAGCTTCTTTTTTAATAACTATTCATATTCATACCATAAACCTTTTTTCCTTGACGTATCGATTGTCTGTTGCTGTTCTTCATAGGTACTCGAAAAATATATTTCTCCATTTTTATCTGCCACAAAGTATAAATAGCTATCTTCGTCTGGGTTTAATACTGCTTCTATCGACTCTGCTGATGGATTGGCAATTGGTCCTACTGGTAATTTTCCTTCCATATTTGGTCCTCTTGTATTATAGGCATTATAAGTATTGATTTCTTTTGCATATAAATCTCTTTCCCCCATATCTACTCTTATAGCATAATAAGTTGTTACATCGCTTCCTAAAGACATATTGGTAGCTAATCGATTGTAAATGACACTAGCAATTTTTGGTCTATTTTCGGCATTATTTCCTTCTAATTCTACAATCGATGCCATGGTTACTATTTCATGTACCGAATAGTTACTACTATCTATTTTTTCTTTATTTTTTGTTAAAACTTTATCCATTTGATCTAGCATTTTTTCAAAAATTGTTTTTACATCTACCTCTTTGTTCTCAAAGCTATAGGTATCTGGATATAAATAACCCTCTAATGGGTAGTAAATGCTTGTATTTTGTATATCTTCTGTTAAGAACCAGTATTTATCTATAATGGATAATATGTAATCATCGTCCTCTAACAATTCATATACATCATTTGTTGTATTATTGGTATTTTCAGCTATGGTTGCTGCAATATAGCGCATATTTTTTCCTTCTAAAAAAGTAATTGTTACGGTTTCGTCCATTACTTTGCCGGATGCCAAGATATTTAAAACTTCTGGTAAGGTTTCGCTTCCAGTAAAAGCATATTTTCCTGCTTGAAGACTTTTTACTTCATGCAATGATATATAGATTTTTGCTGCAAATTTATTCTTAATTACATTGTTTTCTTCTAGTAAACTTAAGATATCTACTGTACTTGTCCCACTTTTTATTTCTACAACAATTTCTGCATTTTCCGAACCTGCTACTTTTGGTTCTTTGATTTGTACTTGATACCATATAATTGATGCAATTATGGTTATTAAAATTAATAAAAAAATTATCCCTAGTATAATAAATCCTTTTTTTCTCATAGTATATCCTTTCTTAAATATTAACAGTTATTCCACATTCTTTTAAAATAGGAACTACTTCAATTTTAAATCTTTCATATTCAAAATTGATTGTTTCATTGTATATTATTTTTACATTCATTTTATCATTTTTTATTGCTGCTTGCAATATTAAATTGATAATATCCATTCTTTTTTCGAAAGTTGATATATCTTTCTGAGAAATGTCATATTCTAAAGTTTCTTGAGTGGTTGCTTCTTTGTTTTCTTCATAGAAATTATCTCTTTCTGTTACAAAATTATCTAACATTTTTTTGTTTACATATCCAATGATTCCGTTTTGCGTTCTTACCTTTGCCGTTTCGTCTTCTTCACTAATATAGATTAACCAATTACCTTTTTCTACTCTATCTACTATAGAGGAGAATGCTTTATTTTCTTGTTTGATTTTTATGTCTTTTTTAGCATAGGCTTTGATGAATTCTTTATTCAAATAGTCTATTGTTACAATATTGCTTTCTTCTATATATTCAAAATCATAATTATATACATTCTCAAGTTCAGAAATGGCTATGTAATTTTTTTCATTTTTTTGGATGTACACGTTTTTTATTTTTTGGTTTGAACCATTTATGGTTATGTTGTCATCGTCTTTTTTAAAGGTTGCTATTTTTTTATCACTTGTTGTTATGATTAATCCTGTTTCTTCTTCCTGATAAATGGTGTTATCTAAAAAGCTTTGTACATCATGAAAACTCATGTATGTTTTTCCGTTTTCTTCTAGGATAGGGTCTTGCAGATTTGAGGTTATGTTTTCATTGTTTAAAATAATTTGTGTATTTTCGTAATCTAATTTCTTAGGTGTATTTTGTATTTTTATGATTATGATAATTAGTATCATTAACAGAACAACAAAAGCTATTTTTTTATAGCTTTTGTTGCTTGGTTTTTTATTTTTCTTTTTTATATGTTTAGAATTTTTTTTCGTCATTTAATTCTCCTTTTATTTTATTTTTTATTACAGTCTTCTAAACACACCAATCACTTTTCCTAATATATTACAATCTGGCACTATGATAGGATCCATTGTTTGGTTTTCTGGTTGCAAACGGATATGGTCTTTTTCTTTGTAAAATGTTTTTACAGTTGCTTCATCTTCGATTAGAGCAACTACAATTTCTCCATTGATGGCATCTGCCTGCTTTCTAACTAATATATAGTCTCCATCTAAAATTCCTGCTTCTATCATGCTTTCTCCTCTTACAGTAAGCATAAAACATTCTGAATTTCCAACAAAGTCAATTGGAATAGGAAATGTGTCGGTTACATTTTCCACTGCTAATATTGGCATTCCTGCTGTTATTTTTCCTACTAATGGTACATCGATTAATTCTTTTTGAGCATAGAAATTTTTTGGTTCGTTTTGAATTGGCTGACCATTTCCTCCTTTTAGTAGTTTTAAGGTTCTTCCCTTTTTGTCTTCTTTTTTAATGTATCCTTTTTCTCTTAATTTTGCTAAATAGCCATGAACGGTTGCGGTTGAACTAAGCCCAACTGCTTTTCCTATTTCACGTACTGATGGTGGATATCCATCTTCGATTATTTTTTTTTCGATAAATTTTAGTATTGCTTTTTCTCTTTTATTTAGTTCTTGTGCTTTTCTTGGCATAATTCATCACTCTCCAAAATAAATTTGAGATTATCATATCATACAAATTTAATTTTGTCAAACAAAATTTTGTGTTTTTTTAATTTTTTATATTTTTTCTTTATAGGAAATTACTTTAAATTCGTTTTTATTATCAAACTTAATCATAAGTACTTTTGTGTAATTATCTTTGGAAGGAGCTCCTATTTCATGAATTATGAGACTTGCTTTATATTTTCTTAAGGTATCAAATGTGTTCATAAATCCCATACCAGTACCACCTTCGTCAGCATGTGTTGTACTTGGTTTTTTACCTAAATTTTCTAATGTTTCTTTTTCAAATTCTATACCAGAATCATATATGTATAGTCCATAGCATTCATCTATTTTTCCTAATCTTACTAAAATACTTTTGTTAACATTGTTTGTATGCTTTATTGCTATAATGGCATCTTTTATGTGGTCTGCTATTAAAATTTCTAGTTCTTCTTTTGTAATTAGATTGTTTATCATATAATATAAATTTCCGCTAATTTGTAAATTGAAGTCTATGTTGTTTGTTTTGCATTCTGCTTGCATAAATTGTAACATATCATCTATTTCAGGAATATCTGTTTTGGTTAGCTCTACAACTGCTGTATTTTCATATAACTCTTTGGATATACTTTCTAGCCTGTCTTTTAAGTCTATTTCGTCTGATATTTCGTTTTTTAACATTAATTGATTAAGTTTGTATTCTAAGGATTTTTGTTTGTGGGCTAATGAATGACTCTTTTTGCTGAAGTTTAGATTTTCTTGTTCTAG
>CALXRH010000002.1 GCA_944390625.1 uncultured Clostridia bacterium | reverse complement strand
GTGTCATAAGTACATAAAAAGCCTACCACTAAACTTTGAGAAGTACTTTCATTTATTAACATATCCCTTGCTAAAACAAATTGGTCATCATCAAAATCAATTAAACGATAGACATATCCTGTAAAATGAATTTTACACCCAATATAAGAGTCAATATCATTGGTTACAGCTTGTAAAATATTGGTATAGTTATTTTCTGTAATTTCAAAAACCTCATCTGTTTTTATGGTATCGGTTAATGTAATAACATTTGATTCATCTTTATCTGTTTTCTTAAAAAATATATGATAAATTCCAATTGAAAAAATAATTAAAATAATAATAAGCATAACAATAAACAAAAATTTAACCAATCGAGGTCCATTTAATTTTAAATTACAAAAAAACATAAAAAACAAAATCTCCTTTATATTTAATCTATCATTCAGTTCCATAATTTTATTTTTCATAAAATTATACTTACTGATAATAAAAATTTATTCTTAAAATAAAAGAATATTACAAAAAAACTTGCTAAAAAATCATTTTAGTGGTATATTAAACAAGTAAAAATACATAAATCAATTTTGAGAGGATGAAAGAAAAGATGAAATTATTTAAATCATACAGTGAAAAAGAAGTCAAAAGAATTATGCCGATTGTTGAAAAAATCAACAGTCTAGAAGATGAAATGAGCAAATTATCGGATAAAGAATTAACTGCCAAAACGCCATATTTCAAAGAACAACTAGCGAATGGAAAAACATTAGACGATATTCTTCCAGAAGCATTTGCTGTTGTAAGAGAAGCATCCAAAAGAGTACTAGGTATGAGACATTTTGATGTGCAATTAATCGGTGGAATTATCCTTCACCAAGGAAGAATTGCAGAAATGAAAACAGGAGAAGGAAAAACTTTAGTTGCAACACTTCCAATCTATTTAAATGCATTAGAGGGAAAAGGTGTCCATCTAGTTACAGTAAATGACTACTTAGCCAAACGTGATAGTGAGTGGATGGGAAAACTTTATAAATTTTTAGGATTATCAGTAGGTTTGGTGATTGCAGGACAAACGCCAAAACAAAAACAAGAAGCTTATCATGCCGATATTACTTATGGTACCAATAATGAGTTTGGTTTTGACTACTTAAGAGACAATATGGTAATCTATCAAAATCAACTAGTACAAAGAGGTTTGCATTATGCCATTGTAGACGAAATTGATAGTATCTTAATTGATGAAGCAAGAACCCCTCTTATCATTTCAGGTAGAGCAAATTCATCATCTGATTTATATAAAAGAGCAGATAGTTTTGTAAGAAAATTAGAGCCAAAAATTATTGTAGAAGAAGATGTAAAAGATTTTGACCAACAAGAAGACAATGAAAAATATGATTATATTGTTGACTTAAAAGCAAAATCTGCTTCTTTAACACAAAAAGGTATTGAAAAAGCAGAAAGAGAATTTGGATTAGATAATTTTAATGATATCGAAAATTCTACTATTGTACACCATGTAAATAAAGCATTACATGCTCATGGCGTAATGAAAAAAGATACAGACTATATCGTAAAAGATGGACAAGTATTAATTGTTGATGAATTTACAGGTCGTATCATGTATGGAAGAAGATATAATGATGGTTTGCATCAAGCATTAGAAGCAAAAGAAAAAGTAAAAATAGCAGATGAATCCAAAACACTTGCTACCATTACTTTCCAAAACTTCTTTAGAATGTATGGTAAACTTGCTGGAATGACCGGTACTGCGATGACAGAAGAAAGCGAATTTGAGGAAATCTATAATTTAGATGTTGTATCCATTCCAACCAACAAACCGGTTATTAGAGTAGACCCAAATGATGTTATTTATAAAAATGAAAGAGCAAAATTCAACGCTATTGTAGAAAGTGTAAAAGAAGCACACGCTAAAGGTCAACCAATCCTAATTGGTACTGTTTCTGTAGAAAAATCAGAATTACTAAGTAAGAAATTAAAAGAAGCAGGTATCAAACATACCGTATTAAATGCAAAATACCATGAACAAGAAGCAGAAATTATTGCACAAGCTGGAAAACTAGGTAGTGTAACCATTGCAACCAACATGGCAGGACGTGGTACTGATATTATGCTTGGTGGAAATAGTGAATTTTTAGCCAAACAAGAAATGAAAGAAAACAAAGTTCCAGCTAACTTAATTGAAGAATCCAATACCTATTATGAAACAGATGACCAAGATATTTTAAGAGCAAGAGAACAATTCCAAAAATTAGATAAAAAATACCAAGAACAAATCAAAGAAGAAAAGGAAAAAGTAATTGCAGCAGGTGGTCTAAAAATCATAGGAACCGAACGTCATGAATCTCGTCGTATTGATAATCAGCTACGTGGACGTAGTGGACGTCAAGGAGACCCAGGAGACTCTAAATTCTACATTGGCTTAGATGATAACTTGATGAAAATATTTGGTGGAGATAAAGTAACCAAAGTATATGCCGCTTTAAATGTAGATGAAAATATGCCAATCGAAGTAAAAATGATTTCAAAAGAGGTTGAAAATGCCCAAAAGAAAGAAGAAGGAAGAAACTTTGCCATTCGTAAAAATGTATTAAAATATGATGATGTAATGAATGTTCAAAGAGAGGAAATCTATTCACAAAGAAAACAAGTTTTAGATGGAATGGATTTAAGCCCAATTATTTCCAATTATATCGATTGGGTAGCAGAAGCAACTGTTCAAACTTTTAATGAAGCAGATGAAAAAGGAAAGCAAACCTTAAATATTGAATCACTATCTCTGGAAATATTTAATACATTTGGTATCCAAATGCTGGATGAATTAAAAGAAAAAGCACAAGATGTAGATGCCATTATAGAAAGCTTAAAAGAAAAAGCACATGCTAAATATGAAGAGAAAGAAAAGGAAATAGAACCAGAACAACTTCGCGAAATTGAAAGAATCGTTATGCTAAAAGTAGTAGATCAAAAATGGATGGACCACATAGACGCTATGGATGAGCTAAGAAAGGGTATAGGACTTCAAGGCTTAGGACAAAAAGATCCAGTTGTTCAATATCGAATGGTTGGTACTGAAATGTTTGATGAAATGATAGAAGCAATTAAAGTAGATGTTATAAAACTTCTAATGAATTTAAGGCAGCAAAAAGATTTAAGAAGAAGTGAAACAGCAAAAATTACAAAAGCAGCTCTTCAATCAATTAATAGTGTAGATGGTGGACAATCTGCAATTGATAATCCTGATGTTAATCGAACTGTGGTAAGAGAAACTCCAAAGGTTGGAAGAAATGATGCTTGTCCTTGTGGAAGTGGTAAGAAATACAAGAATTGTTGTGGTAAAAATCAATAATATCAAGGGTTACAGGATATAAACGAATGTATAAGATATAGTAAAAATAGCATTTTGACATCCATTTGACATCGAAAAT
>CALXRH010000001.1 GCA_944390625.1 uncultured Clostridia bacterium | reverse complement strand
CCGCATCTAAAAATGGCTCTCCATTTTCTTTTTTGACAACAATTCGATTGGTTGACAAATCAGTAAACACCCAATTATATCCCTCTAAGCTAGATAAATGCTCTTCTTTTTTGAAGGAAGCATATTCTGAAAGTAAAGCTGATGTGATAAAAAAGTAAACGGCAAATACTAGCAAAAATTTAGGAATAATATTAAAAGCATTGCGAATGCCAAGTCTGATTTTATTGGCAAAAGTAATATTTTTGTAAGTATGTGTTTTTGGATTTTTTTGCTTTTCCACTGGTCTTATTACTTTATCTTCTACAATCTTTCCATCATGCATTTTGATTTTTCTCGTTATTTTTGGTTTTTTTTGTTCATAATTATGGGTTACCACAATGACTAATTTGTCTTTAGCAATTTGGCTTAATAATTGGATCACTTCTTTGGCCGATTTTTCATCTAAGTTTCCGGTTGGCTCATCTGCTATGATAATTGGCGTGTCTTTTGCCAAAGCTCTTGCAATGGCTACTCTTTGCTTTTGTCCACCAGATAGTTTGGAAACTTTGGTGTTTTTGAATTTTTCTAGTCCTACTTTTTGGATTAGTTCATTTACTTTGTCTTTGATGTCTTTTTTCTTTTCTCCATTTAGTAATAGAATTAGTTCAATGTTTTGATAGACAGAATAACTATTGACTAAATTAAAACTTTGAAATATGTTTCCAATATAAGTTCTTCGATAATTTTCAAAGTCTTTTTCCGTATAATGGCTTGTTTCTTCGCCATTTATGTACATTTCTGCTTCTTCATAAGAGTCTAACCCAGAGATAACATTTAAAAGGGTAGATTTTCCGCTTCCAGATTCTCCGGTAATGGCAACAAATTCACCCATGTCTAGTTTTAAATTTACTTTGGTAAATCCACTTGCAATGACTCCTTTACTGTAATAAAATTTTGAGACGTTTTTTAATCTTATCATAATTTTTCTCTCCTTTGGGAGCATTATATCAGCTTCTATTTAGGAAATCAATTTTATTGTGAAATCTTAATAATTATTAATAATTTTCCCTCAAAAATACTTTATTCCAAAAAAGAGGTAGAAAATTTATTTTTTCTACCTCAAATACTTAACAATTCATTCTATTAGTCTATTTCTTGATTCATTTCTTCTTTTTTTCCAAATTTACTTTCTTTTCTTCTTTCTTTTCGTTTATTGTATTTTTAAATTCTTCTTTTTTATCATTAATCATATTTCTCACATCTTGAGCCTTTTCATTAATATTATCTTTTACCTCTTTGGCATTTTCTTTTACTACTTTTTGGATTTCTTTAATTTTATACTTAATTGCTACCAATTTTGGGTAAGCATTAATAAGTCTTTTATAAGTCCACGATTTCGAACTTAGAATTTCTCTTACCTTTTTGGTAATTTCTTCGGTGTTGTCTTGTCTGCCTTCTTTGCTTACTTGAACCGTTGTTTTTCTAAATCCACAAATAACTACTCCTGAAATGACATTATCTAAAAGATACAGCAAGAACAAAATAATTGCTATTATATTTAAAATACTGCTATCTACTTTACCGAATTGCTCTATAATAAATGGATTAGAAACATAAATAATAAACATACCCATTAATCCAAATGGAATGGTGGTTTCTAAACATACTCTACCATCTAAATTAAATTTTCTTTTACTATAATCCCACCATCTTGCTTTAAAAAGCTTTTCCATAGCCCAGCTTGTTACATATTCCAAAGTGGCACAAGTTATAATTGTCATGATAAATAATATAAAAGGATCATAGGCATATCGATAAAGTAACAAAGTAATGGCGACCGCTCCCCAACCATAGATAGGGCAATATGGTCCAATTAAAAAACCTCTGTTGATAAATCTTTTATATTGAATTAGTTTACCTATTACTTCTAAAATCCAGCCTGAGCAGGCATATATCATAAATAACAAGAAATATTGTGTTAAGGTAAGATGCATTTTTTAGCTCCTTTTCGTTTTTTAGGTTACATAACATTTCTCATTGGGGACAGACCCTTTCGCAAAAGGGTCTGTCCCCAATGAGAAAAAATTATTTTGCGGCTTTTATTAATCCTACAAATAATGGTGCCGGTCTGTTTGGTCTTGATTTTAATTCCGGATGGAATTGTCCAGCTATGAAATATGGGTGGTTAGGTATTTCTACGATTTCTACCAAGTTTCCATCTGGTGATACCCCAGAACAAATAAGCCCTGCATTTTCTAGTCTTTCCTTATAATCATTATTATATTCAAATCTGTGTCTATGTCTTTCATCGATTTTGGTTTGATGATATGTTTTTTGTGCTAAGCTTCCTTCTTTTATGATACAAGGATAGCTTCCTAGTCTCATGGTGCCTCCTTTTTTCTTGATATTTTTTTGGTCTTCCATGATATGAATGACTGGGTTTTTGGTGGTATTGCTAAATTCTGCTGAATTGGCATCTTGGATACCTAATACATTTCTTGCATATTCGATCACTGCCATTTGCATGCCAAGACAAATTCCTAAAAATGGTACTTGATTTTCTCTTGCATATTTAATGGCTTCTATCATTCCTTCAATTCCACGATCTCCAAATCCTCCTGGAACAATAATTCCGTTATATTTCGATAGTTTTTCTTTTACATTTTCTGGCACGATGGTTTCAGAGTCTACCATTTCTACTTCTACTTTGACTTTGTTTTCAAAACCTGCATGTTGCAAACTTTCTACTACAGATATATAAGAATCTTCTAGCTTAACATATTTTCCGACTATAGCTATTTTAACTTTTTGTTCCTGTTTTATACTTCTAATATTTTCTACCATTTCTTCCCATTTTGAATTATCTGGTACATAGCTATCTAATCTTAAATGATTGCAGGCTTCTCTTGCTATTCCTTCTTTTTCTAACATTAAAGGTACAGCATATAAACAATCTGCTGGCAAATTTTGAATGACACTTGTTTTGCGTACATTGCAAAATAAGGCTAGTTTTTCTCTTATGGTTTCTGGTATTTCTTGTTCGGATCTACATACTAATATATCTGGTTGAATTCCCAAACTTTGTAATTGTTTT